>JAYYRF010000370.1:0-9427 GCA_036127535.1 Myxococcota bacterium
TTTCCAATTACGGTCTGAAGGTGACGGATCTAATGTCGCCCGAAGATGAGATTGCAGAAGTACTCTTTTATCCCATTTCGCAGTAGCTCGGGTCTTCATCAAGCAGAGGGGCTTTGGCTCCTCTGTTTAATGATTTGTGGCTAGCGCACCTTCAAGGTGATGATGGCAATGGCGGCGACCACTGCAGATACAATCCAGTATCGTACGACGACTTTGGGCTCAGCAATACCATGACCGTTCTTGAGCGATCTATGAAAGGGGGCTTGTCGAAAAAAGCGCATACCCCTGAGTTTGATGAAGTAATAGTCTTGGACAGCGGAAGAGAGAAATTCAAAGACGATGACTCCACCAACAATGAGGAAGATGACTTCTTCGCGAATCAGAAATGAGATGGTCATGAGAACACCACCGATCATCAAAGAACCGAAGTCTCCCATAAAAACTTCCGCCGGAAAGGCGTTAAACCATAAAAAGCCCAAACAGCATCCCATATAAATCGAGCAGATCACCGTGAGCTCTCCGACACCAACAAAATACGGGTAGTGCAAATATTCCGCAATCACTTTGTTGCCGTGCACATAGCTGAACAGTGCGAGCACCAAAAAGCAAAAGAATGCGGGCACAATGAGGAGTCCATCTAAGCCATCGGTGTAATTGACGGCATTGGTAACGCCGATACTCCAGCAGAATCCCAAAACAAAGATGCCGCCGTAAATATGAACGATGGGATCTTTGATAAAGGGGATGTAGATGGCGTGACCATTATCGTCGTTAAAAAACCCTGCCTCTGGAAAGAAAACGCAGGCGGCCATGATAATACCAAATAAGAACTGTGGAATGAGTTTTTTGATTCGGCTGATTCCACCCTCTGCCGACTTCTCTACTCGCTTACTGTTATCGTCCCAATATCCCAAGAGCCCAAAAACGAGCATACTGAAGAGAATGAGCCATATTCGAGGGTTTGTCAGATCGCTCCACATCAAGATGGAAAAAAAAGCGCTGACAGCGACGATTACGCCTCCCATCGTAGGGGTTCCACTTTTTGAGCCAACAGCAATGTTGCCGAAATTACGGGGATAATCTCGAAATCCCTTTAAGAAAAGCCATTTAATAATCGGTCTTCCCAAGACGAGGCTCAAGAAAAACGCGGTGAAGAAGCCAAAGAGTGCTCTAGAGGTAATGTAGGTGAAGAGAGGGGGGCCACCATTCTTGAGCCATTGATCTGCCAAAAAGTAGAGCATCAGGTCTCCTGCTTATGAAGCTTGTCAAGAACATCGGTGATGTTCATGACAATATTGTTCTTCTTCGAGAATTCTGTGAGTTCCGATAGTCTTTTGGGATTTTTAGGAAGTAAAGAATGCAAATCCTTTACAAGATTTTTTTGGTTTGTCTTTTGTACGGTTTCACGAATTTCTTCTTTGAGTTCAAACTTCATATTGAAGCCGTTACTGGTTTGGAGAATATTTTTGAGTTCCTCTTCCACTTGTGCACTCGTCATAATGGAACGTTCTTGTAGTCGGGAAAAGCAGGAGATAATACTCTTACGTACTTTCCAATTTGGATGGAAATAGTTCGCGCGGAGCGGGTCTTGTAGTTCGCTGAATTGAGTTACAATTTCGCTGAGCACCAAAAAGGAGTTCATTCGAATATCAAAGATCTTGGACTTTGTGAAGGGTACGACGTGCTTTTGAATCGTAGGAAGTCGCTCGATCCACTCCGATCTGTGTAGGAACAACAGATGCTTGAGAGTGTACAAGGCTTCTTTGACCGTTTCAAAATATGGATCGTTTAGTGCCTTTAGAATGACGTCAATGCTTTCATCATTTGCTTCCTCGAGACGACGAAGGCCTTTCATGGCATCTCTGCGCGTAAAGGGTGACTGTTTGGTATCCAGGGCCATTCGATGAAGAACGGCAATTCTCTCGGTGAATTTTCCTTCTCCGAACATGCGACAAGCGCGTGCCGGTAAGGTGAAGTCTCGTTGGGCTGCATAGCCGTCTATCTTGTACAGTGCAATACGTCTTTCTTCTTCGCTGAAAGTCTCTTTGCCACTCCGAACTTTTTTAATCAATCGCTCCAGTTGATTCGAATTGAGTCCGAGAACCTTTTCGGGCATCTGTTTGGGTTCGAGATTCGATGGGGGTTTGTTGTGAATTCCAATGAGAAAATCGATGATTTGTGCGCAATTTTTTGTGGTTTTGGGCTCGTATTGTTGTTGGGCGTTTTGATAAATTTCTTTGCGAAGCTCTGGATTGTTTAAGAGGGACAAAACCAATGTGCTGAGCTCTTCGGGATCGACAGACTCGACGGTATCGTCTTGCGAGATGTCGACGCGCTCGTATAGAACCCGTAAAGCATTCAGTCTTTCCAAGGAACGGGCGTTTGCCGCTTGGTGATCTCCGGGAAGATTGGCCTTGGGAATCGCAATGGCAGCGACACCATTGGCGCAGATTTCGTAAAGAGATCCCGCACCGCCGCGACAGATAACCAGGTCGGATGCGGCATAATTTTCACCCATATTGTAAAAGAAGTCGGTTGGCTTATATCGCTCTTCCCAATTGCTCGGGAGGGAGTCCTTGATTTTTTGGAGCTGATTTTGTACATCCTTCATTCCGTTATACGCATTGCCGGCGAGTTGGCGTCCGGTGCCGTGAATGATGTAAACTTTCTCATCTTTGAGAAGATGGGGTAGGGCTGCGACCACTCCGCGATTGATGGTGCGCGCTCCTTGGGAGCCACCGAAGGCGAACACGATTTTGGCATCTTGTGGTAACTGTAGCTTTTCTCTGGCTTGGTCTTTTAATTGTTGCTTATCGATGGTGCGATCGACAACGACGGTAGAACGAACCGGATACCCGACGAATTCCTTCTTGCCTTGGGGGATACCTTTGGTTCCGGGAAATGCCGTTCCGATGCAATCTGCAAACTTAGCGGCTTCTTTGTTCATTCTTCCCGGAGTCGCATTCTGCTCGTGAATAAAAATTTTGGTTTTTAGAATGTGCAACGTGCGCAAAATAACGGCCGCAAACACAATGGGAGCAGAGACATATCCGCCGGTCGCAATAATGGCATGGGGACGTGCGGAAAGGAGAATAAACAACGCTTTGAAGATACCAAGAGAAAGAGCGAAGGCAAAGGGAATGATGCGACGTACACCGAACCAGCCGCGAGAACGAACAAAACGGATACCTGCTTTTCCCTCTTCAAACTCTTTTTTCCAGGCTTTTTGAACCATACCGTCTTCTGCTTTGCCTCGGACACCCACATAGAGAAAAAATGCGTCGGGGTGGTGCTTACGAATACCCTCGGCAATGGCGAGTGCAGGCGTAACATGTCCCCCTGTACCACCACCGGTAAATACGAATGTTTTTTTATTTGCCACAACTCCCTCCTGACAAATGACCTTTTTAAGATACCATAGATCTTGACGTGTCAAATTTAATTTATCGACGAAGAATCGAAAAGTCTCTTTTTTACTTTCTTGTTCTTTTTCAGATGAAGGAAGAGTGGAATGGTTCCATGAAATGGAATTGACGAATCAAAGCCGAGGGATTTGCCTCTCAGCTGATTCCTTTGGGTGTTAATCCTTCTCGTATCGGAGACGATGGTTTTCCAACGTACATTTTTGATATTCCATCCCGCTCAACATCGGCTCGATTTCCGCCGCGTCTCCAACGACCAACATAATTCCTCGATCGGGTGAGAAGTATTTTGCCGTTTGGTTGATGGAGAGGTCATTGAATCCCTCTATGGATGTCAGACGCGCGTGATAATCGTTCAAAGGACGTTGATAGCGCCAAATCGTACCCAACGCTTGTAAAATATCCGAGCGGGTTTCAAAAAAAGCGACGATGTCCGCTCGTGCGGTACTGCGACTTTTGCGAAGTTCCTCGGAAGAGAACCCGTCTTGTGCAGAGGCCAAAATATCTCGTAGATCTTGAATGGCCTCTGCAGTGGACGCTTTTTGCACACTCGTTCGCACATGAAAAGTATTGCCAAAGTCCGTTTGTTGAAAGTAGCTGCGCACCCCATAGGTATATCCCTTCTGTTCTCTCATTTTGTTGTTGAGACGAGAGGTAAAGCTTCCCCCCATAGCGATGTTTGCGGTTTGCGCGGGTAGGGCATCCATAGAATCGCGCTCGCGCCATGCGGGTGTCAAAACGCGAAGTTGGCTTTGCTCTTCTCCGGGCACATCGATGAGAAAGAGTCCGGATGCGGTTTCGACCTGGAGCGGTACCGTTGGTGCGATCCATTTTTTCCCCGGCCACTGAGGGAAGTGTTTATCCAAGACCTGCTCAAGTACTTTTTGGTTGATATCTCCGGTGGCGGTGATTCCGATTTTCGAACCGACGAGTCGATCGATATGCCATTGTTGTGCCGATTCCCTATCGATTTTTTGGAGCATTTTGGGGGTTCCCTTGGGAAGTCTGTGTCGGATATGATTGGGGGGATACAGCAAGAGATACTGCATTTCATTGGCGATATACCCCGCATCCTCGTAGGCCTGCTTGAGCTCTTCTTGGCGATAGTTTACAAGTTGATCCCACTCGGCGATGGTAAAAGATGGTCGGAATAACATGTCGGAAATCAGAGGGAGCGTATCGTCCAGCTTCTCTTTGTGCACACTTATATGAATGGTCGTATGGTTTTCCTCTACAGAGATTTCAATAGAAGCCGCGAGCAAGCGTAGTTTTTGGGAACGCTCTGCCGTCGTGTTTTCTCCGGATGATTTATGCAGCATTTCGGCCACTGCATCCGCACGACCCCACTCTTCATCGTGATCCGAAAGATATCCTCCCGGTAAATGGATAGATAAAAGTACGATCGGAAGTTCGTATTTTGGAATCAAGAGTAGGGAGGCTCCACTTTGAAGTGTGGATTGTGTCGCTTCGGGGGGATGGTAGGATCGTGGACGACCAACCTGAGGGATGGGGACTATCTCGTCAATTGTGGCGAGAGAAGCGACTGTCGCTTTCTGTGCGGGAGAAGAGACGGTCGCTTTCTGTGCGGTTGTGAGACAAGCGAGTAGTAAAGGTAGCATTACTTTGTCTCCTCGGGTAGAACGTATAGGATGGCCGCTTGATCCTCTCGAAGGTAGGTAGCCGCCGCCCTTTGAAGATCACTGATCTGAAGCGATAAATAGCGATTTAGGTCTTTTTGGATGTAATGGCTGTCTCCTGTGTGGAACAGATAGGTTTGTAGGGTTTCCGCTCGACCGAGATTGGACTCTAATTTCCAATAAAAGTTCATTTCCCACTCCGACTGAATCATGTTCAGTTCCTCCGCGCTCACGGGTTTGCTTCCGTTGGCGATGGCTGTAATCTCCTGTTGTAATTCTTTGGCGAGTTTTTCTAAATCCGTGCCGGGTCGGGCATAGGCTTGTACCATAAACAAAGACGACTTTTGGCTCGACATTTGAAATACAGAAAATTCTTGGACCTCTTCTCGTGCATTGATCCACTCTTTATCCAATCGTGCATCGTTCCCACCCGACAATACATCGGCAAGAACATCCAGGGCGGCGTCCCCATTTTCATAGAGAGGAGGCGAGTGCCATGTCATGATGACGGCAGGGACTTGAATGCGGTCATAGATGGTTTTGGACGGTTCCTGTGGTTTGATGGGTATCGGAGGGATAATGCGTTCCGGTAGCGTTCTCTCAGGGATTTGACCGAAATAGAATCGTATCTTCTCTTTGATCGTCGTGGGATCGAAATCCCCGGCGACGCAAAGCGTTGCATTATTGGGCATATACCAATCGCGATAGAAATGTTGAACGGTCTCCAATGTGGCGGCCTTTAAATCTTCGTGGCTGCCAATCCCATCTAAATGATAGGGATGATTCCCCGGGTACATCATCTCCGGAACGGTAAGCCAGACAGAGCCGTAAGAACGATCTTCGTAATTTTGGCGGCGCTCGTTTCGTACGACATCTCGTTGCAAGTCGAGTTTTTTCTGTGTGATATCCAATCCGACCATGCGATCTGCTTCCATGAACAGAAGCAAATCGAGTAATTCGCTGGGGGCGACGTCATAATAATTGGTATAATCCGCACCGGTGGTTGCATTGTTCCAACCTCCAAATTCTTCCATCCTTCCATCGAACTCCCCTTGTGGAATTCGCTTGGTTCCCATGAACATGAGGTGTTCGAAGAGATGGGCAAACCCTGACGCACCGACGGGATCGTCGTATGAGCCAACGTGATACCATGTATCGACGACAACTTGTGGTATGCTGTGATCTTCAATGAGTATGACGGATAGTCCGTTGTCTAACCGGTAGGTTTCGTGCTGAATGTCGAGCGCCAGCGTGATGGGAATGGCATAAAGAAAAAACATGGTGTCCTCGCGCTTTTATTCTTCTTAACGTACTCTACCGGTCTCAGGCAGAAACGCTCTGTTTTCAACCATCGCTCTTGAACCGAAAATGAGCATCCTATATTGTATTACCACGTTGTTAGGTGGACGCTGAGATGGCATACATCGCCTCACTCGATTGGTGTATCCAGTTGCCCGGAGGATAAAGATCGTTGATCTCCGGGGGTGAGCATATCCGGTCGCAGTCCGAGATTGCCAAAGGAATGAGAAGAGCGGCGAAGCGTTTGCGGTCTGTAGACGATATGAAAATCATCGACGCTTCGTATCCAAATGACTGATTCTTACAGTCAAGACGGGCTTGGTAAACCGAATGATGGAGATGAATTTCACCGCCGGATGAGCTCGGGAAAGAGGTCGTATCGGACGCGAAGTCGGGTTGATCCATAGTCGTGTAGAAAGTGTCGAACGTGTAAAAAACATAACAAAGGCTCCTACTTACCTTGGGGTATCGATTGACGAGTGTGTTTCTCTATGGTACAAAAGGTCAATCATTACACCACGAGGAGCTAAACATGATTAAATATTTTTTGCCATTCGTATTGATCGCCTGTGGATCTAAAGCCGAAGACGATACTTCTGAAGTCAATTTTGAAGACACAGAAGAAGATACCGAGATTGTAGAACCACCAGCTGCCGTTTTGGACGTAGAGTTCATCGGCGCATATGGAGATGGTGTTATTAACGACAGCATCAACTTGGCTGGTCCTGTTGTTTTCAGTAGCGGTGACGAGCACTACGGCAACTTTGCAATCGTTTTGGCTAACGAGGCTTGGCTTGCCGACCAAAACGCGCTCGAAAACTACGACGATGCTTGCTGGATCATCTTTGATTTGGGCATTGCGATCTCGGCCGAATCGGCAACATTAGATCCTGACTTCGTCTCCGGCGACCAATGGGTTGGCTGGACCTTTAGCGGTGCCGAAACTTTCTATGCAGCGAGCGACTCTTGTGCCAATGTTGACGCACAGCTTCTGCCTCTCGTCGAACACTTCAAGACCGCCGACTTCGGTATGGGCTTTGGTGCGATGGATTCTGACCTGGAATCTAGGCTCGCTGACGGGATTGGTGACGATTGGGAAAGCGAGTACAAGCCATACTTTATCTCTCAGTACGTCTCCATCGATTTTGGTGATTTTGGCGGTCCTACTGGTTGGAGTGCGGTAAACTACGCTCGCTCTTACCAAATGGAAGAAGACGGAACCATTTCAGAGAGTGGCGATGCCAATCGACCACAAGTTCTGCTCGATCACACTGATGCTACATATGCAGCAGACGGTTATTACAGTGGCGGTCTCTACTTCGGATGGGGCTTCGGCGGCTGAGCCACCCACATCATATAGCTACATTAGCGGGCTCGGATAATCTATCCGAGCCCGTTTTGTTTTGGGGTATTGGACGAGCGTGCGATCCGAAACGTTTGGGGCTAGTAGACGCTTGGATCGGCGTCGTTTTGATCGCGAATCGCATTCCAGTCCATTGAGTAGTATCCATCCAAGTCATTGTCCGTACCAAAGTCGAACCAAAAGATATTGTAGTTGACGGGAATTTCGTCTATGTCATTGCGCGTGTAGATGTAATAGAGCTGCGCAATGGAGGAATTGTTTTCAATGTACAGATCGTCTTGTGACGTGGTGGATTGCAGCAGGGTATTGGAAGAGGAAAGAAGATCCAAGCCGATGGTGTGGGTACTGCCGTGCAGATCGACTTGTACGAGGGCCTTGCTCTTCGCGGGAATCTCAACGCTAAAGAGATCTATGTCTTGTCCGCTGTGTAGGGAGTAGGCTCCGCTGACCGATCGATAGATGTGCTCTCCGATGTGGCTTTTCATCTCGGATATCGAGACTGCATATCCGGATCCCATTGCCTCTACGGAGTCGAGGTTGCTGGGATCGATCAAGTCGATCCCGTCGCAATCTTGATCGATATTGTCGCTATAGATTTCGCTTGCGAAGGGTTCGATGGCGGAGGATTGATCGTCGCAGTCAAAATAGAGAGGAATGGTATCTCCATCATCATCGATGGTTTGCATGGCGCCCAAAAGATAAAATGCGAGATCCTGGGTTTCGTATGTGTCTACTTTCAAGAAGTATGTACCGGTACTGGGAGCGATAAAGTCTTGGATTAGGCTGCTGTTTCCCAAGAAGTTATCGTTGTACGCGAGTTGCGTTCCTTGTGCATCGTAGAGGAACAAGGTCGTATCGTTGCTGTGGTAAAGCAGCGTGGTAAAAAAGGTGTAGGACGTGTTTTCGACAAGGTCCACTGCGATCCAGTCCTCGTCTCCCGGTGGGTACAGCGTTCGATACTGTAAGGCTTCATCGACGACAATGGTTGAACTTTGCATGCTGTCTGCAAAATTATACGGATCGACATATCCATTGTCAGATTCATACTGGTCTGGCGCGAGAGGAAAGGTAGAGGTCAAGATGTCAAAATCTTGAATCTGTATGTCCCCGTTATCTATATCTAAAACCAAGCTACTCGGTAGGGTTTCGTTGTGAATGTCGAGGGAGAGAATGGCGCCGCTGAGGGTCGGAACTGACAAATTGTAGGTTCCATCCGCATCCGAGGAATGGGCTGTTGTAATGGGGTAGGTATCTGCCACAATATCAATGCCACCAACAGGGTATCCGTGAAAGGAAATCGATCCATTGACCGAAATTTCTGCGGGGAGCAGTGTGGTTATCGGAGAGGTAAGGGTTGTTCCATACTCAGATCCGTCGAATGGCGTAGCGGTGCAATAGACTTCATCGTCGGCATTGAGATTAAAGAACGAACTGCTCGCGTTTAAAAAGGAGTTGGTGTGGGTAATGGCCGCTCCATTGACATACCATATATACTCGTGGATGAGATTGTCTTCGTCGATATCAGATGAAGAAGCTTCGCAGTATATAATATCGGCCAGGGTAACCGGATCCGTGATGGATATATCTCCGGCAACAGGAAGCGTATTTAAAATGGTGATGCTTTCGCTGAGGCTTTGTCCGATCTCGGTATCTGATATTTGAACCGTACAGCGAACCAAATCCTCTTTTGCAAAAAGCGCTGACGA
>JAYYRF010000371.1:0-3858 GCA_036127535.1 Myxococcota bacterium
GACTCACCAACGTGGTACTACGATATCGACGAAGATGGTTACGGCAGTACGTTTATTATCGCCCTGGAATGCGAGGCTCCGCTGGGATATGTGTCGAGCAATACGGACTGTGATGATACCAAGCCGACGGTGTACCCCGGCGCGACAGAGTACTGCAACAATTTGGACAATGATTGCAACGGCGACATCGACGACAATGCGGTGGATGCTTTCTACTGGTATGCAGACCTCGATAGAGATGATTTTGGCGATGCTACAGACAGTATATACCAGTGCGACCAGCCCTTCTCCTACATTTTAGACGCCAATGATTGTGACGATGGCGATTCGGACATTCACCCCGATGCGGAGGAGTTGTGTAACGGACGAGATGATAATTGCGACGGTGCTGTCGACAACGATACCATTGATTTCCTCGTCTATTACCTCGACGCTGATGAAGACGGGTTTGGAGATCCAAATACGGAGATCGAAGATTGCGAGCTTCCGTCCGGTTATGTGATCGATAATACGGACTGTAACGACACCGACGCATTGATACACCCTGATGCCGAAGAAGATTGCGACGGGGTTGATCAAAACTGCAGCGGTATGAATTTTTACGAGCAAGACCTGAACAGCGATGGAGAGCTCGCCTGCGAAACGTCTCGTTGGGTTCGAAACAACTTCGCGAACAATACCAGTCCCTACAGCGCGAGCTCCGAGTCGGCTGACCTACTGCTTTCTATGGGCATCACGATTTCAGAAGCCTACCACGCGCATACGTCGATCAACCAGGCCTTACTCGAAAATACGGGACTATATATTCACCACGGCAGGAACAGCAACGGTGCAATTGGTGCGTACACCAACGCCGAAGCCAATGCCATTCGCACTTGGGTGTACGATGGGGGGCGAATGCTCTACATCGGCTACGACAGTTCCCATGGAGCTTGTGAAATCGCGGATTCTCTCCCGTCTCAATTCGGCGTGAGTTGCGATCCCAACTATATTGGTTGGTCGGGGAGTAGCACCTCCTTTGCGGCTCACTCGATTACGAGCGGTTTGACGGAAATTGGAGGGAACGGCGGAGACAATTGGGTTGTGAGCGCACCCGCGGAAACGTTGGTGTCCGTGAACGGGAATCCCTTCGTGGTTGTGTCCGAGTATGGTGATGGCAAGGTGGTGATTGTCTCCAATCAGTGGCCATATTTAAACTCCGGTAGTGGTTACCGAATCAATTTTGCCGATAACCAGGTCTTGGTCGGTAATATTTGGCAGTGGCTTCTCGATTGAGAAGCAGACTCCTCGCATCCAATCATTTAGCGATGACCCATCTCTTTGCGGTTGACATTCTCGGGTGGAGACTGTAATTCTATCCTACGGAGCAATGCTCCTTCTCTACGGTGCCCCGTTTGGGGTGAAACAGGGAAGCAGGTGAAAATCCTGCGCGGCCCCCGCCACTGTAACTGTGAAATGGCCATCGCATAGTCCACTGGGAAACTGGGAAGGCGCGATATGTGGTCAGGCACAGAAAGTCAGGAGACCGGCCTTGGAGAAAACGGCTCGCTTCGGGTGGAAGTTGGGTACATGAAAATACCGATTGAGAAAGTCCTATGTTTATTCGTTTAAAAAAAACGGATCGATGCGATCGATCCTCTTTGTTGTTTATATCCCTCTCTGTATGTACCGCTTATGGGTGTGGTGCACTGGAAAAAGACACGACGGAAGATACGGCCGTCGCCGTCTCTGATACCGCAGTATCCGATACGGCCACAGTCGAGGTAACAGAAGATACCGCCGCCGACACCGCTTCCAACGAAGAGGAACAGACAGAAGACTCCGCTATCGAAGAGGAAGAGGAGCCGTGTGAGGCACCTACGTATACGCCCTATCCATTTATCGATTCGGTGGTGGATTATGTGCCTGGTGAAGGGGCGGGGTTTGGGCAAGACGCCTATCCGGAGATCATTTACGGTCCGCCGATGGGCGCGGGTGAAAATGCCGGCTCTTTGGACGTATTGTCGTTGGGAGAAGGGGGGCATATTATCGTCAGCTTTCGCGACATCGATATCGTAGACGGAGAGGGGGCAGATGTGATCGTATTCGAAAACACCTTTATCGGATGGGCAGAGCCCGCGATTGTGTACGCGAGTGAAGACGGTGAAACCTGGCACGCGTGGAACTGTGATATGGACACAGAGGAAGGGTGTGCAGGCATGACGCCGGTTCTCTCGCACCCGGACAACTGCATCGATGCCACCGATCCCAGTGTTGCGGGTGGAGATGCCTTTGACTTGGCCGACCTACCGATTGCCCGCGCGCGCTACATCAAAATTGAGGACGCGGCTTTGCGTGGGCCGGGCGGGTTCGATTTGGATGCGATTGCGGTGGTGAATCTCGAAAGTCGGGATTGATATCTCAGCAGCAGCCACAAGAAGGAGCGTCTTTCTTCGGCGCGAGCGGTCGACCTTGTTGTTTTTCCTCGTCGACGGCGCATCGGATATCGAGTACGGCCGCATCGAAAATTAGGGACAAACCCGCCAAAGGATGGTTGCGAGACAGGGTTGCATAATCGTTTTGCTTTTCTCGAACATACAAAAGGATCTTCTCGCCCTTCGAGTTGGTTGAGGCGAGTCCCAAGCCAACGGCAAGGCGATCAAATGACGGACCGAAATCATTGCGACTAACGCGAACGGGATCGATGTCGATGATTTCACCGAAAGCATCTGATGGTGAGAGTTCGGCGTTGATGACATCACCGACCTTTTTACCCTCGAGGGCTTTTTCCATGCCCGGTAACAGGTTTGCGTGTCCGTGAAGGTATGCAAGATTTTTTACTTCATCAATTTTGGTTCCGTTGAGGATGTGAAGTGTGTAATTCAACGTGGCGACGGTGTCTTGTTGTATGGTTTCCATGGTATGGGCTCTCTGAGTGTGTGTGGGGTATCCGTAAGGTTATAAATGCTGCGCCTCGGGCATTTTTTATAGCAGGTGAACGATGATTTCTCATGGAGATAAGACGCCGATGGTTCTACACACGGACATTAAACATTAACATTTTCATTTGGGTGATGCCATATGTAGTCGAGAACATTCTGTACCCAAACTTGATTTGAGAACGGCAGTGAGGGATAAGCCATCCCGTCGATTCGAACCAGTAGCGTTCGGAGCCATGAGTATCAAAACAGTGGTGCCATCTCTACCGGGGGGGGATTATAGGGTAGAGGAACGAAAAAAGGAATGTGTGATGGGATGGGTATTGGGGCTTGTGATGGCCTGTACGAATACGGAGAAAGACGAATCGTCGGAAGACTCTTTTTTGGGATATGCCACATGTACGGCGTCGTGTACGGTGGCGTCGGATTGTGGAACGAGTTTGGCTTACATGGACGCAGACAACCATATCTGCCAAGACAATGCTTGTGTATACATGGGATGCAACGACGATTCTGAATGTGCCGATCTCGGGGATTATGTCTGTGCCGGAACCGGGGGCAACAAAGCCTGCTTGCAAACCTGTACCACACCAACGGATTGCGGAACCGGATATCTGTACATGGATGAGGACAATTACCTATGCGAAAACGGCGCTTGTGTTTATCAAGGCTGTAACGACGACGCAGAGTGCGCAGAGCTGGGCTACTATACCTGCTACGCCGGCGAAGGGTACACGGTTCCCGCCTGTTTGGAATCCTGTGAACGCGAATTGGATTGCAGCATGGGTGCATCATACGCCGACGAAGACAATTACACCTGTCAAGATGGTGCGTGCCTGTATTCGGGGTGTAACGACGATTCCGAATGCGCCGATCTCGGTGATTTTATCTGTTACCAGCCTTGACGCTTCGGATCTTCTTCTTTGGTTCGCGCGTTCTT
>JAYYRF010000372.1:0-3950 GCA_036127535.1 Myxococcota bacterium
TTACGGATTCGACAGATTGCGATGATGTGAACACCGAAGCCTATCCCGGTGCCGACGAAATCTGCGATTTGATGGATAACGACTGTGATGGCGATATCGATGAGAATGATGCCGTAGATGCGACGACGTGGTATCTCGATAGCGACTCCGATGGTTACGGTATCGACGTGTCTCAGCAAGCATGCAATCAGCCCACTGGGTACGTCGACAACAGTACGGATTGTAATGACAGCGATGTAACCATAAGCCCCGGTGCGGCAGAGGTGTGCGACGAAATAGATAACGATTGTGATGGTGATATCGATGAAGCGGATGCAATCGATGTCACGACGTGGTATCTCGATTTCGATGCGGATGGCTACGGAGATCCGGATCAGAGCCTTATCTCTTGCGATCAGCCATCAGACTATATTCTCGATGGAAGCGATTGCGATGACGAGGACATTAACGTATTTCCCGGTGCTGTGGAGCTTTGGTATGACGGTATCGACTCGGATTGCGCGGGTGACGATGACTATGATGCCGATGGTGATGGAAGACAGAGTTACCAAAGTGCGGGTGGGAGTGATTGTGATGATACCGATCCGGATGTATATGTCTGCGGTAGTTCTGCCGGTTCGGCGTTGGAGTCCTGCGATGAGATTTTGACGGCGGATTCCACGTTGACAACCGATGGATTCTATTGGATCGATCCCGACTCCTCCGGTGCGATAGAGGCCTATTGTGATATGACGACCGATGGGGGCGGCTGGACGCTCTTCGGTAACGTGGTGAGTGCGGGATTTGCATATGGTGCCGGAACGTCTCAAGTTCCTGTTTCCGTCTCTCTCACCGACACCATGCTGGGTGTTAAGCCGGTTGATACGATTGCTCGGATGCATATCGTAGGGCCGAGCTACGATTTCGACTTGGTTCAGTCGAGCGTTTCGGGTGCGTATGTCTCGAGTACCAATTCAGGTTCCGTCGGTTTGGGATTTGATGAGGTTCTCTCGGAGAACAACGCCTCCATCTCTTTCTCTCGTTCGAATATCGGCTTCTACACCACCGCTACCGGTTATGGCGGCGGTGCGCTGTTTATGCTCAGCGGTGGGTGGGGCTCCACTATCGGGGGGTATTCGTTTACGGTTAGCTATACTTGCAACGAACCGAATATCGGTATCCTAACCCCCATCATTCAGGCCGTCTCTGGCGGATATGGAAGCAAAAATAGCATGACGTTCGCTACACAGTACGGCTGCAACAACACCTCGACGGGCGTACCCATTACGGGCATTCACCTATATTACCGTTAGCTTTCGCTCCAAGGCTCCGGCGTTTTCAAAAAACAAACGAAGAGTCGGTCACGGGTTTTACCGATGAAGAAGACGATTGTTGACGATTCTGGTTGCGGTCATTTGTCTGCATCTAAGAATTTTCGTCCGTTGTTTGTATCGACGCGATCAGATATATACAATGAAGTTATCCATGTGTATGGAAGATTGCCGCCATAGAAAGGGAGGGTTTTATCGATGTTAGCCATTTTTTTGGGCATCTCGTTCGCGCGAGCCGACTGCAAGGTCTATCAAAAAGACAAAACGTATTACAGTGGTTTGGTTGCTACGGTAAAGGGTGACAAGGTTTACCAAAAGGACAAGACGTACTATAGCGGTCTACTGGCAACCATTAAAGGAGATAAAATTTATCAAAAAGATAAGACCTATTACAGCGGCCTCCTCGCCACGATGAAAGGCGATAAGCTTTATCGAAAAGACAAGACCTATTACAGCGGTCTGTTGGCTACGATAAAAGACGATAAGGCATACCAAAAAGATAAAACGTATTACAGCGGTCTGCTATTGACGGGGAAGGGATGCCTCTCGATTCAGATTGGCGCGGTGGCGGCTCTTCTGTTCTAACTGAGATCGATCAAACCGCCGTTCGCATATCCAAATTGCTGCATGTTAAACCCCATCGCTTTTGCCAAACCCGTTCAAAGACCACCAGTTGAACGAAAACCCAAGCCGAGAAGGCACCCTCCTCGTACTTTTCCACCGCCGCTATCCGCAACCAGTATCGGGAGAACGCGATGATGATGCGTGCTTCTATCGGTCTCTTCCGAGTATAAAACAAAGACGCTGTTGTCCCGCACGGTTCCATCGCTATTCAAGAAGGGAATGCACGGTCATGCACAGGCGCGAAAATCGGTGGGGCGATTTTTCAATCGGAACGGAGCAATCCAACGAAACCGTTTTGGGCTCAGAACCATCTGGGAGATCTATCCAACAAAGAGCCCAAGGTTCTGATCGACGGTCTGTGAGGAAAGCAAGAGCGACGCGCTCAAATCTTGGGAAGAGAACGCGTTGAACGTATCTTGGATTCAATGGGGGCTTTACTCGACGGTAATGGTACCGATCATATCTGCATAGGTATGCGGTTGGCATACATAGTAATGCGTACCGGCTTCACCGAAGTATACTTCCAGTGTCTCTCCGAATTGAACCTGAAAACCACCGTCTAAAGGTGTTGATTCACGGTTGTCGTATGTTTCTTGGCTCACTTCGATCGCGTTGTGACCTGAGCTCATTTCAAAATTGACACAGTCTCCCACGGCGATGGTCAAATCTTCGGGCGTAAAGTCCATATAGAGTTCCATATCGGAAGTGTCGTCTGTCGTCGTGACGGTGTGTACTGTTCCACAGGTACCATCCGTCTTGGTATCTCCGCAAGCAGCGAGTACGAGAAAGAGAGAAAGGAATGTTTGTTGGTATTTCATTTTGGCTCCACATGGATAATCAGTTTTTTGATTAACAGAACCGACATAGTATCCATTCTGTTGTTCTATCTCTATGGTGATCGGTTGATAGTTATCTCACCTTAAGAGTGAGTATTCATTATCAAAATAGATCGCGAAGCACCAGAAAAAAAGGAAGAGTCTCTGGAGATCGCATCAGCGATCTCCAGAGCACGAGTTCAATGAAATATAGGGCTTAATCCGATCTGCCGAGGAAGAATTCATGTGCGTGTTTAGCGGTATGCTGCGCAATATACACAACCCGTTCCAATTGAAGGGGCATTGTTCCACCAGTGATTACCACACGTCCAACCTGGGCCCTCTGCGGGATTATAGTCGGTATCCGGGCCATAACCCAAATGCCAGCAAGAGCCGCTATTTACCGTTTCATACGGATTGATATTGCTTCGATCTGCCAAGCTTTTTTATTCTATAACAAAGAGGAACAAACCGGTCGCTTGTAATCTTCGTTGTTTGAACATACATCGTGTTTTCCAAAACATGTTATGACTTCAAGTCATATTTCCAGCCGTCAAGGGTGAATCGTAATGCAAAAGATCAAAACATTGCCGCGCATAGATAAGTACACGTGCAAATTTGAAAATCCGGTCATGGAAGAGCGCTTTATGCGTGAAAAATGGCTGCGTTTGAGAAAGGCCATTAACGTTTCCATCGCTCTGTTCGCATTCATCTTTTGCGTGGATGGTATTGGTATGTACCATTCTTTGGGTGGTTTTCAGGCCGCGTTGCTTCCCTTTCCGTTTTTTATCGGTGGTCTTCTTTTGTTCTTTCGAATTCCGAAGAAATGGAAAAGCAGTTATTTCGACGTTTTTTTCGCCGCATTCTTGCTGTCCTATCATCTGTTCCAAATGTTTTTGATGTATTCTTTTCCCAACGAATTGGCGGAGAGCGGGATGGATCCCAAGGAATTGCTCGGCCAATTGCCGACGTTGCTGATTTTCATCTTCATTTTGATGCCGTTCAATTTTTTGCTGACCATGATTTTGATTTGCGTCACCTTGCTCAGTATGGTGGAGTTCTTCATGCAAGTAGAGGTTTCAAACCCTATAGAATGGCTGTTTGGGCTAATTTTACCCCTTGTGATTTTATCTTACAATAAATACAGAACCGAATACAGCGCAAGAAAGGACTTTGCGACCACGGTTTCTCTAGACGAGAC
>JAYYRF010000373.1:0-3366 GCA_036127535.1 Myxococcota bacterium
GTACATAGAGGCCGAATCAAAAGCATCGACACTTCGCACTTTTTGGTGATGACAAGAGAATCCACACTCCAAATTCTCAAGAACCTGGATAAGAACCCGTCGTGTATCGCAGGAGAATGCGAGGTCGAAATCGCGTGTAATATCGGCGCAGACTCTATCATTTCATGCGATATAACCGTGTACACCAACACCCATATCATCACACTTAAGCTCCATGACAGCTACTCTTCAGCACTGCGAGCAACCGATCAGATCAAACATACGGATCCACTCGCATTTTTAGAGGAAATGCCATCTCTTGGAGAGCGTTTGGCGATGGAGGGACAACGGATCTCCGACAACGCAACGAAAACAAAGGGTTTGAATGAATCATCCCGTTGGGCACAAACAGATGAATGGATATGATTTATTTGACATGAGCGGCAATGTGAACGAGTGGTGCTGAGATGGGCATGATTACGACTACAGCGACGCCCCGTTGTTCAGTCGGAACCCCAAAGGACTACATCCGAAACCGAGAAGCTTCGGCTCTCGCGTGCAACGTAGTGGATCATGTAATGATCGAAAGTGATTGCTGATGGTTTTCAACCGTGGTTGGCAAAGTACCCTGGGAGGAAATTCATATGTTGGTATCTGATCTGTCCGAACGCGATAATCTCGAAGAACAAGATCCTCTCACGAAAAAATGCGTGCGTCCTATCCCAATGCACATGGTTCTTCGAATCGAAACAGTTAAGACGCAATTCCTTCCATGTCGTCAAATTCCACTCGTATCTGCCTACGCGGAAGCAACGTTTTCAACCATTCATAGAGTTGGACGATTTTCAACCGTCTTGATAATAGGATTTTGCTCTCTATCTAAGGTAAAGACATGTACAGAAAAAAAATGTGGACCACACAAGGTCTTTTTGCCGATCATCGTCGGGTATTTGTCAATCTCCCAAGAATTTTAGGTGCCTACGTCGGCTCGAACGCCATAGAGCCAAGCCTAAACGAATCGGTCATGGTAACGGTAAACTCAGAGAACAGTTGTCCGTTTTGCGAAGGCCTACACGGAGAACTGGCGAGAATGGCCGGTGTAGAGTCTGTGGACTCACTCATGAAAGCAGAGTCGCTGAAAGAATGTCAGCAACTCTCAGATCAGGCAGCGATATCATATGCGCGCATTTTTGCGGAACAAAATGGACGAGGGGCAACAGAAGAGAAAGCGTTCCAACAATTGGTCTCTGCAGAAGGAGACGGACGAGCCGCTTCTATCCGCGCATTGTGCTGGTTTCTGTTATGGGGAAGCATCGGAGGAAATACGATTAACGGTTTCTTGGCTCGCTTCAAAGGCCAAGGGCGGACGGATTCAAATATGGGATTCGAATTGCTTTTCTTTCTGTACTACGGCCCCCTCTTTCTCCTAATTGCCGTCGTCAATTTTATCCTGCAATTCTTTCCAAAGGTACCGGCTTGGTTTTCCGCTGCCTTTGGGGTTGTGCTAACGGCCATTGCTTCGGTTTGGATTGTTCCCATCGGTCTTGTTTCATTGCTGATACCGGGAAAACCCAACGTGCTGGCAAGCAGTTCAATTTCGGAATCGTGAGCCCTTTGCATCGAACATAAACGCATCGAAAACAGTGCGCAAACATCGATTACAATGACTCTCGTCTTATTTCAACCGTAATTTGCTCTTACAATTCACAACCTGTACATGCCCTGGATCCCAGCCCAATCCATGTTTTTTCCAGTGGGGATTGGTCTGCTTGAAATCGCCCCCGGATCTCAACCCCGCTTTGTTTGCTTTTTGACGAAGCTGTTTGTAGAAATCGACCGTTTTTTTCTCTGAAACACCCTATATATGTAGATCGATCGCCAAAGAAGCCGGTTTACCCTTGCGTACATTGTTGTGGCAGCTTTTTGTAGTATTGGTGACTCCTCCCAAGCAAGGAATCAGTCCTCCAAGTCTTCCCGTAGAGAAGGAAGCTCCTTCTATCTTTTTTTGCACCTTGGCTCTTTGGTGACAGCTACCTTCGCTTAAGACCACACAATCACGTTTGGCAATCCCGGAAGCGAGACAATCGGATAGAGCCAAAGGAGGCCCACAGCATCCGGTCACCTTTCTGATTTGGTCACTGATGTCATAGAGACACTGTTGGCGTTTTGGAGAACGGTATACCGACGAAATTTGAAATTCAAAACCGGCATCGCGAAGGGATGTCATGATCGGTACGATTTTTTTTCGTAAGCGCGGATCCATCGTCTCTACGTCTCGGCTTTGCTCTCCCCCGCATGCCACAGCAACCACCGTGCTAAAGAGATGACCACCAAGGAATTTTCGAAAAAACCAGCCAAAACCCATTAAAACGAGTACTATAATCGCAATTTTTTTATTCATGATCTCCTGCACAGCGGTGTACGCCAAAGGGAATCCACCCACATTCATTCTTCAACACCATCGTTTTCATACGCGGATCATCTCCTCTCATACCACCTGCTCTTTTACAGTCACTACGTACTCCTTCTCGTCCCAAGGACAAATTATTGAAAGAATCCATCTTTTAATTTGATCTCCGTACGGTAAAATCAGTCATGCATCAAAAAGTGTATTCCCCATGGCGGCATCTTTGAAGAGGCTGTAACTCATCTTTTCACATTCGGAGCGAACCGTGATCCTTCATCTTATTTTTTGCATACTGTTTCTGGCTGGCTGTACGGATAAATCATCTGACACCTGCGCGGAAAATGAGTATCGGCAAGAATCGGAAGAGGCGATGTGCATTCCCTTGCGCGTATGTACCGCCACCCAATACGAGTCGGTTCCGCCCACGGCCAACAGCGATCGAGAATGCCTCGATCAAACGGATTGCGTTCCGGGAGAGGCGGTTTCGCAAGAGGCGACCCCCACATCGGATCGTATTTGCGAACCGTGCTCTCTCGGAGAGACCTATACCGCAACGATCAACGAGCCGATTTGCACACCGGTTACGATTTGCATGGACGATCAATATATCTCTACAGCCGCCACGCTCACCTCCGATCAGCAATGCGGTGATTGCCAATCAGATGTCCACATAGAATACGGCTCCTGTCTAGCGTGTAACGATGAAAATACATGTACGCAATCCGAATGCATACAAGGCTATGCGTCGATCGATGGTCGCTGCACGGCCGCGCCAATCCCTGAAAACGCTACTTGTATCACCGAAGAAGACGCGGTCGTCGCTTCGTGTTCTTGTGACGACGGATTTTACGGTTCCCTCGAATGGAGTGCAGAAACCATGTCTTGGATGGGAGATTGCACGGCATGGACGGATTGCGTACCCGGAGAGTTTGTTGCCTTTGCGGGTACCGACAGTACCGATCGATACTGCCTACCCTGCT
>JAYYRF010000374.1:0-4735 GCA_036127535.1 Myxococcota bacterium
AAAAGACCCTTCCTATCCAATCTCACGCCCTTAGTAAGCGACAACGATCACAATGGGAGGAGGAACTCAAAAAACAGTCCAAAATATTTTTGGAGTACACCAACGTTTTTGCTTCATTCGTATCCCTAGACGTAGAACGAGAGGATTATTTTGTCGTCACAACCGACGATACGCGGCTGCAACACCAAAGAATCCATTATCGTTTGAGCGTGTATGCGAAAACCAAGGCCGTGGATGGTATGGAATTGCGAGCGTATGACTATGTAGACACCCATAGCCTGGACGGATTACCAAAACCAAAAGAGATTGAGAAAATGGTTCGAGACAGTGCGCAAAAAGTCTTAGCACTTCGTGAAGCACCGTTGGTCGATCCATTTGTTGGACCCGCCATTTTACGAGGCCGCGCCGCAGCCGTATTTTTTCATGAGATATTGGGTCACCGTATAGAAGGGCATCGTCAAAAAGATGAAGACGAGGGACAAACGTTGAGCGACAAAGTGGGCGAGCAAATCCTACCCCCATTTCTCTCGATAGAAGACAATCCGATTCTGCGCAAATGGAACGGCATAGATCTCAACGGTTTTTACCAGTATGATAGTGAAGGAAGCGTTGCAGAGCAGGTCCCCATTGTATCCAATGGGGTATTAAAGAACTTTTTGATGAGTCGGTCTCCCATCGAAAACTTTTCGACAAGCAACGGCCATGGCAGGCGAGAAATCGGCTATCCCGTCGTCGCTCGTCAAGGAAATCTGATCGTATCCGCTGCAAAAACCTCGAGTTATGATGCCTTGCGCAACCAACTTATCGAACTCATCAAGGAGCAGGAAAAACCCTTCGGTCTAATCTTTGACGATATATCCGGTGGCTTCACCTTTACCGGCCGTAACTCGCCCAACTCCTACAGCGTGCAACCGGTGACCGTTTGGAAAGTGTTTCCAGATGGCCGTCCCGACGAATTGGTACGCGGAGTAGACCTCATTGGAACTCCGCTCATCACCTTTGGTCGAATTAAAGCCGCCAGTGATCAAACTTCGGTATTCAATGGCAACTGTGGTGCAGAAAGCGGATGGGTTCCCGTATCCGCCATTGCACCCGACTTACTCGTAACGGAAGTGGAAGTACAACGTAAAGATAAAGATACCGATCGTCTACCCATTCTTCCTGCGCCGAAAGGAGTAAAGCAATGATCCTTATGTTCTTATCCTTTCTCTCTCTCGCGGAAGAAAACTTCTTGGGCGTTGCCAAGGAAGAGATGAACCGTAACTTTTCCGAACTCACCTTACCCAATCAGCCCAAGCCATACTATATTGGCTATCATTTTGTTCGCGAACAAAGCAGACGATGCGGATCCGTATTTGGTGCATTATTGGAGCAATCTCACACAGACCGCTTCCGTCTCTACGCCGATGTGCGCGTGGGTTCTTACAAGCTCGACAACCGTAATTTCGAAGGTGGATATGCAAGCTCACAAATTCGGAGAACCCTTCCCCTCGATCCGTCTCCCCTCTCTCTTAAGCGAAGTATGTGGCTGGCAACCGACACAGCATATAAAAATGCCGTACAAGAATACTCCTCAAAAATTGCCTCGCTTCAAACCGATCCCAAAGAGGACTACAGCGATTTCTTAACGGCACCCAGCGTGAAATACAAAGAGAACTCCAAACCCAAGTCTGTCGATCTTAGTGCCATTACCAAACGTTTGAGTTACAACGAAAAGCCTTTTTTAGAAACCTTCGCCGTCAACGGACTGAACGTACACCGAGAGCACTCCTTGATCAATACCGAAGGATCCGAGGTGGTCTTTTTCGAACGCTACTCGGTACTATACGCACAGGCCAACGCAAAAGCAGAAGACGGTGCAAACCTCAAGAACTTGCGCTGGTGGATCGTCAAAAACCCCAACGACTTTCACGAGAAAAAGATTCGAGCAGAGCTTGAACGTATGACGGATTGGCTTGAAAAAATGCAAACGGCTCCCATTGAGGAAGACTATCTTGGACCGGTGATTTTCGAAGAGGATGCCGCGGTTGAATTTTTTCGGCAGCTTCTCCCTCCCCAAATCGTCGGAACCCCCCCGAGCAGCGAGCCGAATTACGAATATGGAGAAAGCAATATGGTCATCCCCTCTTCTCGGATCGGTCGTAGACTCTTCAAAGATCGCTGGGTCGTCGAAGACGATCCACAAAGAAAGGGATTACTCGGCAGTTATGTGTACGATTACGAAGGGGTACGCGGAGAGAAGAGACTTTTGGTCAAAAATGGTGTGGTTCGTAACCTTTTAATGAGCAGAACCCCCCGTGCAAAGTTCGATGCGAGCAGCGGACATGGACGAGGAGAATTGCAAGACAGAATGTCCGCAATGCCGAGCAACGTGATGGTCAAAGCCCCCAAAAATCATCGCATGCAGGCACTTCGCAAAAAGGCGCTCAAACTCGCAAAACAGATTCGTAAGGAGTATGTGATCGTCGTTCGAAAACTCGTTCCGTTGGAGTTGAACGACAACCTTGAGATCGCCTTTAGCGGAAGTGGCCCATTGGCTGGTCTAACCGCTCCTTTGGAGGCGTATCGACTATACAAAGACGGTCGAGAAGAACCCATTAGAGGTCTCCAATTCCTCGGAGTAGACCGACGCACCCTCAAGGATATCGTCATGGCCGGTCCACAAAGTGAATGGAAAAACATGTTTGATCTCCCACCTTCAGACATGCGATACACTTCTGGATACTACAGCTACGGAACCAGTTGGTCTGCACCGTCCATCCTAATATCAGAACTCGAACTGAGAGGAAGTGGCGGCGGTGAAAAGCACGTACTACCAGCACCGTAAATTTATTGATTACTCAGCGTACAACACGTTAAATTAGCCAATCTAACCTTCAAACGTATTCACCTCTTTCTCTTTGGGATTCAAACATGGAGAACGCACCCTCCAACGATATTGATTGGCTGCGAGCGGCTCTTCCCAGTTCAATAGAGTCCGATCCATTCCATCAACGACCTTTCTTTCAAGAGCAGCTTACACTGGCATTCCAACACGCGTTAGCGTCTCCTCTTTTTGCTGCGCCCAGACTTGCACAGTGGTTTCGAAAAAATAGAAAACTCGGCTCGAAGGATCGAAGACGCGTATCCGACGCAGTTTATGGATTGATTAAACACGAACAAATTCTTCGAAAAGCGAACCGTTGGGGTCCATTGCACTGGGCAAAGGCGTGGATAGATATATGTGCGGGTCATCGATTCCCGAACATAGAGTCTACAACACCCGCAGAAGATTTCTCCGTTGCCTTATCGTTGCCCAAAGAAATAACAGAAGAGTGGAGGCATAAAAAAACACCCAAAGAATGTCTCTCTTTGGCACAAAATATTAATGCAAGAGCTCCGACGTATATACGGGCACAGGGGGTGGAGCCCCCAGAACTACAGGAAATCTTGCGGCGGGAAAACATCCAAACGCAATTGGAACCCGATGCACCATACGCACTCTCTCTTTTGCAAAGAGCCAATCTTCAGGCGAGCGCCGCTTTTCGCAACGGCCTTTTTGAAATCCAAGATCTATCGAGTCAGCTCTTGTGCGCCGCAATGCCAAAGGAGGGAATCATTGTAGATTTGTGCGCGGGAGCTGGCGGGAAGAGTCTAGCCCTTGCGGCAGAGGGAGCAAAGGTATATGCCTCCGATATCCGTGCGGGTGCACTTGCTAACCTCAAAAAAAGAGCCAAAAGGGCATCTTTGCCCATTCAGGTTGGTCTACCCAAACATGCCGATATCGTACTGGTCGATGCACCGTGCTCCGGCTCTGGTCGCCTCAGACGAGAACCAACGCTACGCTGGAAGTGGCAAAAAAATCATCTTAAGCACCGAAAAGACCAGCGGTTGCTGCTGCAGCAAGCCGCATCCATTCTCAAGAACACAGGAACGATTGTCTATGCAACATGCTCAATTTTAGAAGCCGAGAATACGCCAAAAATACCCGGCTGGGTTAGCGTGAGAGAACAATGGATATGGCCGCAAAAAGGAGATGGCTTTTACTGGAACATCTTAAAGAGAACCCAATAAGGAGAAAATATGACGGGAAAGGAACTGCCCCGAATTCGAACCGAAATCCCTGGACCGAAATCGCAAGCTTGGATCGACAAACTTTCCAAATACGAATGCCCTGCGATCACAGCGCGGCGATCACGGCGCGCTGAGTCCTTGGGTGTAGCCAAAGACGATCCGATCGTTTGGGAATCCGCTGTGGGCTCCAACGTTACCGATGTCGATGGAAATGTCTTCATAGATTTGACCGCCGGCTTTGGTGTCGCTGGTGTTGGTCACCGAAATCCATCGGTCTCCAGTGCGGGAGCCCAACAGCTGCAGCAACTCATTCATGCGATGGGAGATGCATTTCCCGATCCGACGCGAATCCGTCTCTTAGAAAAGCTCAGCCTGTGCAGTACAATGGATAGAGCAATCTTGGGATGCTCGGGATCCGACTCTATCGATGCAGCCGTTAAAACGGCCTGGCTTGCGAGTGGCCGATCGAAGGTTCTCGCCTTTTCCAACAGCTATCACGGCTTGGCTTTTGGCTCTCTTCCTACAACCGATTACAAAGCCAACTACTTTCGCAAGCCCTTTGCCGATCAACTCGGTCGCCACGTCGTGCACCATCCCTTTGGAGAACCGCTTCCCGATCTAAAATCCTTTGGAGCGGTACTGGTAGAACCCATTCAAGGCAGAGGGGGGATTCGAACACCAC
>JAYYRF010000375.1:0-12139 GCA_036127535.1 Myxococcota bacterium
ACCCGCATAGTACCGAAGTCGATCCAAACCAAAGAGATTCTTGGAACGAATATCCAATCCTATATCTCGATCCACCGTAAATTCAGCGTTGGCAATGCTCCGGTCGACCAATTGGAGATTACCGGAAGATACCACCCTCTGACGAGAGTACGGAACTTTATACTGTCCCATTCGAACCGTGAAGTCACGGTAATGGCTCAAGTGAAAATACCAGTCCAAAAGTGGAGACTTCGAAATGGTTCCGGTTGAACGCAATCCTATGTCTTTCGGAGAAACCGCCAATTCGAATTTATATCGGTTGTGTTTTCCGGATACATTTCCTTGAAAGAGCAATCGGGCTCGTCTTAATTGAAGCCCATGCGACCATTCATCTTCCGCGTTCAAGGTATAAAGAAGCTGGGCCCGCAATCGGGTGATCATTTTAAAATCACCGTCCCTGCTTGCTACGACCAGTCCCTTTCCGGGTTTATAGTGAATTTTATCTATATCTACGTCCCGATTCGACATATTGTCTTCCGGAGCAGCTTCGCCTTTGGAGCCGCTCTCATTGGCCGAAGCAACGTTTAACGCAAACAAGAGTGTCGATAGTAAAATCATCGTTATTCTCTGTAAAAATGCACCGAAAGAAGACTGATTCGGTACACTTATTGAATAACGACGAAAGACTCAATATTTCTTTAGAAGCCTAGATAGTTCAAGAAAGCTGCCTGCATGGCATCATTGACAGCGACCGCCAGCAACAGAGAAACCGCTAGCCCGATCAAAGCCAAGCTGGTATCTTTGGCCATCATTTTTGAGGCCGTTATCCAGCTTCGACCACTGGTATTTCTGAGACTCATCGCGATCTCTCGACCGCCAATGAGACCCAAAAAGACCCATGTCGTGCTCATCGGAATCTTGGAATGAAGCTTGAAGTAAAACAGAATTCCAGCGTAGATTAGGTCGATCATCGTCGCTGCTCGAACATCTACGACATGCGATTTCTCTTCTACGATTTCTTGAACTCTTTCACCGCCCGTTTTAAATAAGATTCCCAGTCCAATAAAGACCGGCAAAGCAAATCCCAAGAACTCTACAAAACGGAGTTGTCTGGGCAGATACACGGCAATGTTGGCGGCGTCTTGCATAAGCCATACGCTCCACAGAAGTCCCGTTGTCATCCATTGTCCGACGCGCCACAGAGGATGCGCCTCTCCTTTGAACCATTTATCGAATTGTTTACTGAGAACCATCCAAACGACGAGAGCAATGCCCATCGCCAAAAAGTACCCGGTAAAACTTTTCATTAATACTTTGCCGACGCTTTTGACCTCGGTTGAGAAAGACGTCAGTAAAAGCAGGGTTGTGGACACAGGCATTTTCATTCGGGTAAGAATCAGCAAGAAAATCGGTGCGGCCACTTGTAAAAAGGAAAAGCTTGTCGGCGTTGTATCAAATCCTTTGGAAGCCAATCGTTCATAGGTGACATCACCACCGTGTACAGACCAAGAATAGCCCATCGTGGCCAGAAAGATTCCACCGATAAAGAACCACAACACCCACCACGGCTTCTGTTTGTTCGATGCGATAAAGGTACCAATCGTTTGGATACTGTCATTGGCAACCGCTGCATAGGCTGCGAATAAAAAACCAACCCATCGTGCGATTTCGGGCATCTGGTAGGTGCTGCCCGCCACCATGAAGGCAAATCCTATAAAAAAGAAGAACAAGCGCTCTCGTTCCCACAGGCTCTTTGATGCAGGAGGTTGAGTCTTTATTTGACTGTGGTTTGAAATATCACTTTGCATATGGATACATCCTCCAGAAAAGATCATGTATATATAAGTAAGATCGTAGAAAATATTTCTAATGTCGCAAAAATGAGACATTTTGGCCGCCAAACAGTTATGCAGCTTGAGCTTCTCGGTGTCGGACAAAAGTGAAGACAACGCTCCTCAACATGAAGTCGGTCTTAAGCAAAAACTCGATTCTGATCTGTTCTTGCTGAAAATAAATGTACTCCCTAACAATCGCTGACAATTGACACGAAGAAATAGAAGAAAGCGGTTCCTCTTACGATATGAGCCCGCTTTTTTGCTGGTGTAATTTAGATGATCTTTGGTTTGGAGAGTCATCCTGATTTTCCTCTTGACGCTCCTTTTAAGATACAATTCTCTTTTGGAAGCAGCATCAAAACGCGGTAGCACCGATCGAATCGGCCTGAAGCCCACCGAACGGCTTCCTCGGGTCATGTCGGATATGGTCAAGATTCAAAAAACGAATCCTATTGCCTCCTGCGGATGCATGTAACACTGGGAAGAATGAAAAAAATTCATTTTTTAGTGCAAAATGAGAGAAATAAAAGCCACGCCCTTTGCCGACACACCAACACCGCGCATGGCGGCACGATCAAAATGCACCGGAGCGATGTCCAACCACGAAGGGTTGGCGATCCCGGCTTCTTAGACGCGTCCGCACGGAAAATCAGTTGCCACAATCAGCACGCACATCGAGGCTCGAGAGATCGACACTGCCAGACTCCAATGAGGCGTAGCAGCCCGAAACACTAAAATCTTCGGTAAATTCCGGCTTACCGTGCAAGCAAAGGTGCAATTCACCCGTCGGGCTAAACTCTACGCTATAGGGTCGGGGAAGCTCGTCAGAGCAATCCTCTTGAGAGGAAAGCGTAAAATACGGTGCTGAACTAAGGGAGGAGTATGTGCAGTTGAAGGTGCAGATTCCTCCCACGCCTGTAAATTTTGCAACGGATTTTGATTGGTTCGGCTCAATACACAAATAAGGGAGCGGCTGTGTGACAGAGATAGACCCGCCTTGTGAGCCACAATCGGTATCGGCTTCTCCGCTGCAGTCGTTATCGATTTCATCGCCGTAAATCTCCATGACCCCCGGATTGACGCTGTCATTATCGTCGTCGCAATCTCCGTCTGCCGTCACATATCCTTCCATCACATCACAAGTTTTGACGGCTGCTCCGGTACCATAACCGTCGGCATCAGCATCTTCGTATTGGGGTGCGACCACCAACGTTTCGTCGTCATCGTCTATGCGATCGTTGCAATTGTCGTCGATGGCATTGCATACTTCTTCGGCTCCCGGGTTGATGCTGTTGTCGTCATCGTTACAATCTCCAGATTCGGCAGCATAGCCGTCCGGTGCTTCGCAACCGCTCGTCGGATCCCCTACGCCATATCCGTCTTCGTCATTATCGAGATAAAATTCTTGGACGAGATCTTCATCGATGAACCCATCGCAGTTGTTGTCGACTTCGTCGCATTCTTCGACGGCATCGGGATTGCTGTTGGCATCTTGGTCGTTGCAGTCCGTACCTTGCTCGACATATCCAGAGGGCAAATCGCACTCTTCTATCGTGTTGTCGGGATCTCCAAAACCATCTCCGTCTTCATCGCTGTAGCCGATGACGGGTTCTCCGATAGCCGCATTGTAGTCGTCGCAATCGTCTTCTACGTACACGCCATCATTGTCTTTATCGATGCCGCTCCCCTCTTTCTCTGCGCATCCCAATACTGCAATCCATATCCATCCAAACATATACACCTCGCTGATACAAGGAAATGTATACTCCATGGAACGTTTATGCACACCAAAGAAAAATCTTTCTGCCAAGATTGTTCGACGACGTTCCTGTGACGTCGATGGTTGTCTTCTCGAATCTTATTGAGGCCTTAGTCGGAAAAGATCCAGCAGCCAAATCCTTCTGTCGACATGGAGTAGTCTATGTCGGCCAGCGCCACCGTTGCATCGATTACATCATCAAAAGCTTTGCAGCTACTCGCACTAATGCAATAGTCCACACAATCTTGCAAGATGGATGCTTCAAAGGTTGAGGAGTTCCAAGAAGAATCAACATCGTAGCACGCTCCTTCCGTCGCTGTAAAGCTGTCATCGCTTTGACGCACAAAACAAACATCGCGCCCGCTCCCCTCTTCCGCTCCTGTGTTTCCTTCGTCCTCACTGCCGCCCGGGAATTGAACCCAAGTGTCTGCGCAGTCGACTTGATCGGTAATCGTTGTTGTTTTATCGGTCGTGTTGTAGCAAATACCCGCTGGAAAACCGACGTCTACCGAATTGATGCGATGAGCGTCTGCCAAATCTTTTCCACCGCAGCCATAGCATTCCCAAGACAGTTCCGGTTCCCACAGATCGGACTCGTCACCATAAGGCCCATTGTGACCGAGGTTTGTTATCGCTTGTTCTTCGGTACTTTCCTCTTCTTCCACCGCGGCGGTATCATCGGCCTCCTCCGCTTCTTTTTCGCTACAGCTGAGCGTAGATATGAAAAAGAATGGAAGAATTGTATATATATATTTCATGGTTGTTCTCCTGTGGATAACATTTGATTTTAATGTAACGAAAAACCCGCCTCTTTTTGGTTTAGACAGATAAACAGCCTTGTTGCAAGCATATTTTTGACGGGTCTTCGTTTCTCCTTACTTGGGTTGGTAAAGCTCGGGAACCGTTTCAAGCAGCAGTTTGTGGTGAATCCCTTGCGGATGAGATGATTGCTCAACCAGCCACCCATTTCGCCATTTCCATTCCTTTACTTTTCCATGATAGTCATAAATCGACATGGAGTAGTTAAGCAATCGATCGATAAAGGGCTTCTTTTCGGATTCTTCAAGGGTAAATCCGAGTGCATGTTCGCAGACGGTTAGTAGCTCTAAGATTAAATCTTCAATGTACGCGATCTGTCTTTTTGAAGAGTAATCATCGATAAGCTGTCCAACCGATCGTTCAGAGTATTGGCTTAAGAGTCCAAAACAGCAATTCCACAAGAATTTCTCGACCATCTCCTCGGTAAATTTCTCCTTTGAAACCTCGTGACAAATCAGATCTAACGTCTTCATCAAGAGGCATAAAAAATCTGCGTGCCTTCCCGTTACGACCGAACGAGTTCCATCAACGGGTTGGTCTCCGATCTTCGATACCGCCAAATAAAGTAAGGCCTGGGTCGTATCTTCTAGTCTATTTTCTCTGAGCCAGGTCTGAAGCATACCGTTTTGAACAAAGATGAGATCACCGTGGCGCTTTTGGGGGATGAAATCGACGATGGCCTGAAGATCGTCGTTTCGGGTGCAAAGAATGATAGGGCCCGTTTCAGCAATTTGGGTTTCTCCGCGACGCAGGAGTGTAATGTTGGTTTCGGGTATTTTGTTCTGGACAGAAGCAAAAAGCTGACCGATGCGACCAGCACCAATAATTGTAAACGCCTGAGGAAGTGACATGGATGCTCCTTGAGAACGGATAGCAAACAGGGATTCGTTTCATTGCGTTTTACACAGCAAACTCAAACCCGCATTTCCGTAACCCAAAAGTATCTAACAGCCTGATTCGAAGCAAGATTTTTCCAGCAGCCAATTGGGTTGAGAGAAAAAACCTACGTCTAACGAGGAGGCAAGCGCAGCGCTCGAATGAGAACGAGGTTGACGATGACCGTATTCGCGGCCACACGATGCCGGCAACATGGACTCATAAGCCAAAACGATCCCACGCGGGTTTCCAATGCGGCGCAGCACGGATCATGAGGATGGTCTGCGGTCGTAGCTGGGATATATTTTCTAGGGAGGAGAGATAACGACTCCTGAATGATGCATGGAAAATTCAACGGCAATGGCACTCCGCGTCGCTTTCGTCGAGTAGACAATTTTTAGTGCAGTCGTTATGAATTCATCTCTATGACAACATCTGTTTAGAGGTTTGAAAATGATTGTATGCATGTTGCTTTTTTTTGTATTGACGGCCTGCTCCGACGTTGCAAAGAAGAGCGCACTGGTAGAGGCCGACGAACCAGGAGATCTCGACGAACCGGTATCATCAAATGAGGATATTTTTCAGGCTTCCTCCCAAGAAATCGATATTTTAATGATTATTGATAAGTCTGCTTCGATGGAATCCTATAAACATCAGCTGAAGCAAAGGTTGGTTTTAGACATCCCTGAAATCGATCATTCGGGTGTGGATTACCGTTTGGGATTTGCGACCACAACGGCTCAAGAGTCGTTCCCATCAAACTGCACCTCTGCGGAATTGGAAAAGATTCCACCAACAGGCAATCTTATTTCAGTGGGCAACGAGGACAATGCCATCTTGACTCCTCAGACCCAAAATCCAAGTGCGCTCTTGGAGCAAGTGGCTGATATTGGATTGTGCGGCAGTAATTCAGAGATGGGCTTAGCGTCAGCGGCAGCCGTCATCAAAAATGAAGATTTGGACTTCTTCAGACCATCTGCCAAATTACTCCTTGCATTTATTTCCGATGAGGACGACATCTCACCGAGAACCGTCAAAGAGTATACAAATGAATTCTACCGATTCAAAGGAGAAAGTGCCCGTCACGACCTCTTTATGAATGCTTTAATCGTCACAAGTGAAGATACATGTTCCGAAGATCAGTTGATGCCCGGTTCAACAGAAGGCATCCGATATGCGGACGTTGCATCCAAAATCAGAGGGAATACGTTCAACCTCTGTAGGGGTGAGTATTCGGCTTTTTTCCAATCCTTATCCGTTCCGGTTCAGTACAACAGCACCTTTAAACTGTCCGAACCTCCAGATCCACAGAGCATACAGATACGGATTGCAACGCCCGATCAAGAAGAGACGATTTATACATCTGACTCGGAAGAATATCCGTGGCGTTATGAAGAAAGAAACGGCGAAGCCTATGTTCGATTTCTCGGTGAGACCACGCTCAGTATGGACGCACAAGTGATCGTTCAATACAACAGCGGTCAAGGGGTCGGAGTTGGCTCAGCCATAGAGTGTTCCTCTTCCATAGATTGTCCGTTCGAGCAATTTTGCAGCGAAGGCAATTGTGAGAGCGGCTGTCGCGAAGATGCCGACTGTTTGGCCGGATATGAGTGTGACTCATCGTTGGGACAGTGTGAGCCTTTGGGTTGTCGTCAAGCGTATTTGGATTGTGAGCCCGGAGAATCTTGTAATCTTACTACGTCAGAATGTTTTGTAGAACTGGAAAGTTGCAGCACTTGTCGCCTTGAAGACCTCCACTCGGAAGAAAACAGCATGTGCTTTCTTTCTAGTATCTCTCAGACTCCTTGCACGATTGATATATTCGAAACGCAATTGGGCTGTTCTGATTCGGAGATTTGTTATCCAGATGATTTCAGTCTGTATAACTCTCATATACAAAACGCAGAACCGTCTCCGGTTCCGGGCAAATGCGCAACCTTTTATCGATATCTTACCGCTTCTATGTTTTCCAATGATGAATGTCCTGCGAGTTTTGAGTCCATTGATATTTCGAACAATACAGGAGAACCGATATATGATCTGTGCATTGGAGACTGTGAATATCTTCTCAACCAAGGATATCTTGATTGAGAAGATTAAATGCGAGATTTACCGCACAGTAATCCCAAAAAGACAAGAAGGCACTCTTCCCTTTTCATTGTATTCAGTATGCTTTGGAAACGGTTTTATTCCTTTGCGCCTTTGGAAAAATTAACCGTAAAGCCGTCATCTTCGTCGGTGCAATCGAGAGAACTACCAGAAAGAGTACAAACGATGGTTTCTTCACCATCCGTCGCATCGATAGCAATTGTGTATTTTCCACCACCATCGTTGGTTGCATTGATATCGAAATTGAACGCGTAGTATCCTTCTTGAGACCACTTTCCTGTTAAATCACTTTCCACAGTCATTGTGAGAGAGGAGAGAACCTCTAGACCATTATATTCGTACGGAATGTCTTGGGATTCTCCACCAACGCTAATGGATTCTCCGTTCCATTCACCAACGATCGGATCCGCACAGGCGGTAAGGGTTGTGCCGACTCCGAGCACAGCGGGGATTGCATATTGTAATTTCATAATTTCCTCTACTAATGTGTTTAGGGGTACCTCAAACGCACAAAATCTAGCTATATATTGCGTTTTTCAGCACACGATATAGCTAATCAAAAAAGTGTGCAGCAACAAATCTTTTCTCGATTTCGATCGTCCCTTTCCCGTGAGAACCGAACGGATAAGACACAGCAAGACGGTTTTGCCACGAAGGCCGATTTTGCCACGAAGTCCGGACAAAAAGGGCACTCGTATCGGAGCAGATAGTCTATGCAAAACTATCCGCCGATAGGATGGAAGCGGAGAGGAAGATCTTACGCTCTTCAATGCGCTGCCTGTTGGACGCTTTGGATCGCATCGCGAAGAGAATGACTCCGTCCAACATCTCCACAAACATACATCGCAAAGACCCAAACAGTCTTATCATCATCGAGCCCGAGCCAAATCCCATCAATTGAACGGTGGAAAGCAAACGATTTGGATGTAGGCTGGTCTAAAGAACCGAGGGCTCTCATTGTTCGGTTTTTGAGAATAAAATCGATCTCTTGCGTGAAGAGTGATATTATCTTCAATGAACCCACTTCACTCTATACATTTTTTGGAGCGTTCCTATGTTTTCTAAACCAACACCCATTTTGGGATTTATTCTGCTCGCTATCGCTTGTGGAAAATCTGACGAACAAATCATCGAAGATTCATGCAACCTCGCCCTGGAATGCAGCGAAGGTACCGAAGAAGATGTTGAATATTGTATACAGAATTCAAGTCTTGATTCAGCTGACAGTTGCTACGATGAAGATCGTGCGATTGGACTTTGCTTATCCAATCTTTCTTGCAGTGATTTCAATGCATATCTTGAATCGGATGGCTCTGAAGATTACCCTTGTATGACCGAATTTGATGCATATTCGGCTTGCGGCGAATAAACATTCTTGCCATCGCCTCTCCAAAGAATTTCTGTATTCCAGCGTTCCAACCCCATGGGCGACATCGATATGACCTGTCCCGTATCTTAATCTCAGAAAGATCCAGAATCCCTGTCGATGCAAACTTTATCCAGCGGGTCTTTTTCGCGGGAGAGGTTGCATTTTCGCACTAAGGTAAGAGTGTCAGACGTCCAGAAGCGACTTCTGCGAGATCTTTTCCCTCCATAACGGCTTCGATGTAAGCTTGGAGACGCTTTGAATCAGGTTGAAGGTTGGTGTGCTCGCAAAGCGTCTGAAGAGCCTTTCGTTCGTCTCGCTTGGGTCGTCCACCATAGGCGCACAAGAGCGTAAAGAATTCAACGAGGACTTTTTGCTGGTCAGAGGAAAGGGTGTTCAGGTGTTCATGGAGTTCACCTGTTATATCGGCGCTTTCATCGCTATGATCGCTTTTCACGCCCAATATCTTCTTGGTCAACAGGACGGTGTTGGGATGAAAACAACCGCAACTCAAAATATGATGTCGTATCGTCAAGAGAATGCCTCTCTTAAAATCTGATGGTGTACTCTCGAGGCCCTGGGGGAAAAGAAGAAGCATCGTCTCATCAACGAGAAGCGGCCCAAGTGCTCGAACTCGAGCCTGGAGCATAACCTGCCGGCAGACGATAGCGTTCCATATCGCAAAAATTGGGACAGCGACAAGCTCGATGGCGGCTCGGCCTACGACGCGACCCGAGAAGCGAGCAAAAAGCCGCTTAACAAAGGCTTTGACGACAAAGCTCGTCACAGAGATTTTGAGCTTATAGCTCAATGCGAAGAGAAGCAGTAACCAGCGGTTTTTCTCGGCCAAAGGGTCGATACCAAAAAGAGGCTTTTGACGCGCGGGGATCTCAAGCCCAGCCTGAATCAAAGCGAGCCTCACGTCTTCGGAGTCCGTATCGGCATCGGTCGGTACGGCACCCGTCATTCGACCCATACGCACCGCAACCTTCATACCGTCATAGTAGAGATAGGCGATTTCAAGAACCGTCGCGATCATCGCAACACTCAAAAATATGGCGTAGAATATTACTTGGTCTTCCCAAATCGCGGGTTGTCCTTCGACAGGCGCATACGGTTCAGCGAGCAGCATGCCCAAAGCAGCTGCAATGCCACTAAGAGCGCCCGCAAGCGCTCCCCGTAAGATGACATTGCGCTCCATTTTTTTGAGCACCGGAATGAAGGCTGATCGCGAACGAGGAGATTCGTCAGGCATGTCATAAGACCACCGTGCACTCCACTTGAGCGAATGTCGCTCCAGCGCGCTAAGTTCATTTTTTTGTTCACTCATGATGCGATGTCTTCCTCAACTACAGCCGTACACCTTTCACGGCTTCGGTACGTATAAAAATGGATAGGAAATCCGAAGGTGATTTTCCTCTTCTAAATCTATCCAATATGCTACAGAGTAAGTAATTTTTCTAATCTTTGCTAGCAAAAAATAGATGATTGTCCCTCAACCGGAACGACATACGCAAACATGCCGGCTTCAGGGCTTGTCGATGATTACTGGAGTCCCCTACTCGCTGCTTCGAGACGATCTCACAAGAGAGACCCTCCTCAACCATCCAAGATTGGGTGTAGAAAGATCAAACCAAACGGGTATTGTCGTGTTTACTTCACGTTATGGTTCGAACAAAACGTATACCAATCGAATTGTACGCCGCGTCTCCTTTTCCAGAACGACGAAAGGTCGTACGATTCCCTTGGTGTCCCAGCGTAAAAGAACCTCCGCGAGCCACTTTCTTTTCTCCAAACTTCGGACCTGTTGGGTTTTCACATGTTCCGTTGTAATAATTCCATCCTTTCAAATCCGTAAACCAGGATGTACTGTAGTTATCCCAACACCATTCTGCTGTGTTTCCGCACAGATCGTAGATACCGTTCTGTATCGTTTTTTTTAGGCCGACAGGCATTAAGCCATCACCATTGATTCATGACGGACTCGAATCGAGCAATCCCGCTCTCACAAATCCATTGACGATTTGCATGATAAAACTGGATATCCGATTCTTGTTTCCATACTCGTCTGCAAGAAAGAACAGCCCTCTTTTATACGGTCACCAAAGGAATCCAACAGGTGGCTCTATCCATGATTGGGATACGATCATCATTCGATCGTCTTCGATTCAAGGAGTTTTTTCTATGGCAAAAACAGAAAAAAAACAAGCTCTAAAGTAGTCTGTGAATAGATATTCATATTTTCTCTGACAAGCCCATAAAAAAATACCAAAATCGAAACCTACTGACAAGGAGATAAATCATGAGACATTCGTTGCTCAACCTAATTCTGCTTTGGGGAAGTATTCTGGCAGTGGGTATTACGGGAGGATGCGCCGAAAAAGTACAAGAATCCCAAGAACCAGAAGATTTGCGACCCCTCCTTGAACCTGAATTCGTCATGAATGAAGTTCTTCTGCTCCAGGCTGATGAGGGCTTCGATCTAACAGGAGACGGGATTCCCAATAATGGTCTCGCCCTTCTTTTTGAAGATCCGATGGTTGGTCCTGCTTTGGGCGGTGACCCCAATGAATATATTGCGAAAACAATCCGTAGAGCAGAAATGCTTCTTCTACTCGACTTCCAAAATTTTCAGGGCTACGAAAATGACAAGAGCGTTGATATCGATATATTGCTCGGGTATGACTTCGACGGCGTACGCTCCAACAACTTCGACGGCTCTGAAATGTCTGTAACCTGTAGCAGTCTGACGGCAGAAGGCGGCGCCGAAAGTCAATTTTTCGATGCCGAAATCAAAGACGGACAACTACGCGGGAACGAAGGCTCTTTTCGATTCTTGGTCAGCTTTTCCAATACCGAGGTTCTGCTTCAAAACGCAAAGATCACAGGCAGCATGGACCCGCAAGGACAGAACATTGTCAATGGTATGATTGGCGGAGCCGTCTCTTTTGATGATTTGGAAGACGTCGTGGAGAACGACCCCGAAATCGGACCGTCCTTTGGTGTGCTCATGCTGACCTTTCTTGAAAACCAGCTTGATACCGACCTCGATGGAGATGGCGAATTTGACGCGCTCTCCGCCTCGTTCGCATTCGAGGCTGTGCCCGTCACGATCGATCGCGACCGCCCATGTGAATAAAAAAGCCGCGAACGGCTCTTGCCGAAGACCTAACGAAAAAGGTCGGTTAAGAAAGAGCCAACCCTACGCGAGACCATTTGTACCAAGATACATGTCATCTATGCACCTCGATTACCATATACTCCTCTGCGTAGTTGGTGTGAATCGTGCTTAACAGGACTAATAGAAGCTCAAGTTGTCTATGACATAGGCGGTGGAATTGTCGTCGTCGACGATGACATAGGCAATTTGAGGGCTGTTCAAGGTAAAATCGATCC
>JAYYRF010000376.1:0-6421 GCA_036127535.1 Myxococcota bacterium
AAATCGCACTGTTCCTGGAAAAAAATCAAATCCAGCACTCGGTGCGCGAGCAGCACAATGTCATCATGACCTACTTTGAAACCGAGACGTACCTCAATCGGAACGAAGAGAATCATATGCAAATTCTCATTATCATCGAAAAAAGCGGTCGCTCCATTCAATTTATCGTTCCGCACTGTTACAGCGCTTCTAACACCATAAATAAATCCGCTCTATTTGAGGCAATCCTCAACATTAACTGGGAGAATCGTATCGTACAGTATCGTTACGATGTAAAGGATGGCGAGATCCGCGTTGGCCTGTCCTACCCACTGGAAGACGCGCACCCATCTGAAAAACAGGTCTTGGCGTCTTTATTCTTATTGATCAATACGGTAAACAAGTACCATCCAACCTTGATAGGTGCTCTCCAAGACGATCCGATTCACTTTCCGGAACATGAAAAAGAGCGTGTGAATCTAATTTTAGACTCGTTGTTTGAGGAGCAAAACCTAACGCTGAATCCTACGCCCGATCAACCAAAAATCACACAGAACGACGAGAGCGACTCTTCCGAAGATGAAGACGTATGGCTATAAACCGTCAATCGGAGAATCCATGAATCTGCAAAACAAAGTTGCCTTGGTAACGGGCGCGAGCAGTGGTATCGGTACAGCATGCTGCCAAGCTCTCATCGAGCGCGGTGCGACGGTATACGGCTGCGCACGTCGCTTCGAACGTCTACAAAAACAAGAGCAAGAGTGGGGCTCGCGCTTTCGTGGAATCGAATGCGATCTGCGGAACCCCACTTCGATCGAAAATATGTTTACGCACATTTACCGCGCGCATAGCCATTTGGATATTTTGATCAACAACGCCGGGCTCGGGCACAACGCTTCTCTAATCGAAGGAAAGTATGAAGACTGGCAGGAGATGCTAAGCGTCAACGTTCTTGGGCTGTCCTTGTGCACCCAAAAGGCCATTGCCCAAATGAGGCAACGAGACGAGGGTTACATCATACACATATCGTCCATGTCGGCGCATCGTGTGCCCGCCGGTAGCGCCATGTACTCGGCCAGCAAATTTGCCGTACGTTCTCTGACCGAAGGACTAAGAACCGAGTTGAGAGCCCTAAACTCCAATATTCGGGTCAGCGCAATCTCTCCGGGGTTTGTCGAAACCGAGTTTTCTGAAAAATACAACAAAAGCAAAGACGTCGCCAAACAGGTGTACAGCCGATATAAAGTGATGGAAGCAAAGGATATTGCGGAGCAAGTACTCTTTCTCTTGCAAACCCCGCCACATATGGAGATACACGATGTGCTATCTCGTCCAACCCAGCAACCCAATTGAAAGTTCACTCGATAGCAGAAAGGTAATACCCAGAAATACTTCTGCTCATCGCCCGCCTCTGTAACCTCGGGACATTAACGACAGATCATGGTTAGACCACCCGATTGTAAAGAGCAAATCAACTCGTCCTGTACATCGATTTGAGTAGTCGTACCCATCGGTTTTGCACGAAGAAGACAAGAGGTACCGGACACCGAAGGAAAGAACGCAACCCTGCCGCGCAGAGTGGCTCGATAGCTATTCTTACCACAAACCAAATCTACTCGTACCGGACGCTGCTCCGATTCAAAGCTCACCCGAAGGGAACGCGCATTGGGATCCAGGGTTGCTGGAGGCGTACTCTTCTCTTTCGGCGAGACTTCTCGTACCGGAGGCTTAACGGAGGTCTCAACGGGAGCGGGTGAGATATCCACTTTCTTGGCGGCACATGCGAGTATAAAAAGAAGCGACATCGTATATATCCTGAATCATGTTGTTATCATCAATACTGAAACTCGATGGTATCCGAAGATGAAGCCGGTTACTTCCACCGGCCTTCTTGAATTTTCAGTAACATCTCTGCTCCGCGCTGAGGCTTCTGCGCAAGGAAAAATACCTCGGCCAATCGGGACAAATGTTGAATATCGGAGCGCGTATCTCGAATCCGGTCACTGGCGTAGGCGGCCAAAACGAGCGCCTCGTCGAATCGTTCCGATCGGGCCAAAGCCAGAGCAAGGGCACCGGAAAAGAATCTTTTCTTGTCTGCAAACCAACCATCAACCAACAAGGAACACGAGCGCTGAAGCTCAGGTATGGCATCTTGCAAACGATTCCGTTCTAAATACAAGATGCCCAATTCTCCTCTTGCATCCCCCTCTAACAACGGACGCTTGAGTTGTGAAAGAATCGAGATCGCATATTGAAAACAGTGAATCCCCTTTTCATACTTTTTCTCTTTTCGGTAGAGTATGCCGAGACTCGCGTAAAGGGTTGCGATATCTGAACGAGAATTGATTCGCTTGTAACACGCCAACGCTTCTCTGTAATTTCGGTGGGCTTGTCCAAAATTGTGTATGTCGCTGTAAATCAGAGCGCACAGCTCCAACGAATCGCCCATTAAACTGTACAATTGCAGATCTTGGAAGAATTCTTTTGCCTTGGATATGGTCGCAAGAGACAATTGAAAGCGCCTTTGATCATGGTAAATACGCGCTAGCAGAAGGGAGACTTTGTTCGCGCTTAGACTATCTCCGATGCTTTCAAACGTCTCGCGGGCTCGCGTCGCCTTGCTTTCGGCAATATCATACTCTTTTCTGTCACGATAAAGCGTGCTCATTTTTTGTAGTACTTGACCATTGTATGCGCGGTTGCCAGAGGCCTCGTGCAGCCGATGGGCTTCTTGATAGTATTCCAGTGCACGTTCCTCCTCGAAATCAAAGCGACAAATATCTCCAAGGCGAACCAGAATCTCAGCTTGCTCGATTCTGTTTTCTTTTCGACTCATCTTTAAAGCTTCGAGATAGTGCTTTTGGGCTTGCTCTCCTTGTTCCATATCGAGATACAGATCTCCAATGTTCTGTAGGACTTTGATTTGCTCGCCCATTAATCTTTGTTGGCGCAAAATCAGCAACGCTTCTTGAAAGTAGACGAGAGCAGTATCAAATCTCGCTTCAAGCCTTTCTAGCTCTCCTCTTTCTACGAGTCGTGCCGCTTTGAGTTTGGGGGTCGCGTGCACGTCATTCGTCGGTTCTTCTTTAAAATACGCTTGCGCCTCTGCAATGTGTCCAAACGCGCGATAAAGGCGCGCGCGTTCCAGTCGTAAACGAGCACTGTGATCCTCTCGTATGTTCTCTATCCGCAGCGTTTTCTCAATCAATTGCAACCCCAATTCCAGCGGGCCGTTTTGTTGTAAAATACCCAAAACCCGTAGGCAACAATGATATGCGTCCTTACCTTCCCCGCGACCGCTGGCCACAACCAAATTATCAAAATCCAAGACATCATCCACGTCGTTTGCGGATGCAAAATAGCGCGTATGATGTTTTTCCAGCTGTTTCTTTCGATGTAGATCTTGCCAATTATTCTCGACGAATATCCGTGTCGTTTCCAGCATGTAATAGCGATTATGCCCCTGCCGATAGAGTAAGCTGCTCCGAACCAAGGAGAGTAACACCCGCTCTAAAGAAGGCTCGTGATCGACCAACAGTACACTTAGCGCTGCGCTCATACCAAATCCGCCGCGAAAGACGCTTAATTTCATCAAAACGTCTTTCTCTTCCGCTTCTAACAGCTTCCAAGACCATTCAATCGTTCGCTGAAGAGCCTGTTTCGTAATTCCATCCGTTTGGGTACGTAGACTCTTTTCCAAATGCTCTAATGAATAATCACTGATCTTTGATGCCGCGAGCTTCATGGCCAACGGAACCCCCTCCAAGGAGCGGACGATCTTCGTTATCCTGTCTCGGTTATCAGGAGACAAGGAAAAATCAGGCGAAAGCATCTTCGCAAAATGCACGAAAAATTGAATACTGGGAAGCAGAGGTAACGGTTCGATCTGTATAGAATAAGCCTCTGGAATCGGAAACGGCAATCGGCTGGTCACGATGATACGCAACGTCGGATTTTGATGGATCCACTCTGCCAACGGTCGATCTAAGATGGGTATGAGCCTCTCAATGCCGTCCAAAATCAGGAGAATTCGTCCCTCAGAAAGCTGTGCATCTATATCTTCTCGTCGGACAAACTCCAGCCCCATGGCCTTCGCCATTAAACGCTCCAGCTGAACCAATTCGTGAACGGTACCAAGATCGACAAAATAGACAATTTGAAATTTGCTTTGGACTTCATATGCCAACTCTACCGCAAAATTTGATTTACCAACGCCTCCAACACCTTGGATGACCAAAAGCCGCTCTTGTTCCAAGTGGGCGATGCTCTGATCCCGAAGTTCCCTCCGACCAATAAACGCTTGATTTTTAGACCGCAGGCGAGAGATATGACTTCCCAAGCGCTGTTCTAACTCATATCGTAACTCTTTACTGCGCACCGGATTTACATACCGTAAGTGTTGATCAAAACGATGCCGTAACTCTTGTTGCTGTTCTTTGTCTCCGCGCGCTTGTGCCATACAAATCTGCTTGAGATTATACTCGGCCAAAGGAAGATGCCCTTCTTCTATGGAATGATCGTAGACCAAAGCATTTTGAAGGCATGTTCGATAATTTCGCTCTTCTTGGCGCATGCTGTCTAAACAAGCCGAGCAACTCTCAAAAACCGACCAGCCTCGTTCCGAAACCACCCCTTTTTCTTGCAGTAAAATGTTCGCGACCCCCCACAACCTTTGGGCTTCTACTTCCATCTCTCGAGAACGAGCCAAGCACAATTCGGCCTGCTCGATTTGGGCAAGTGCCTGCTCTCGATTGCGAGCGCCTTCCAGCCAATTGGAAATCCGCTTAGCCATGTCGTTTATGCTTTTGAATCGCAAGGCCGGGTCATATTGCATCGCGGTTTCACAAATATCAATTAGCTCCAACGGGATTTTTGGATCATCCATCGAACGCAATGACTCGAAAGAACCCTGCTTGGCTTTTTCAACGATCTCGACGGGATTCGAACCATGATAAGGGGCAGATCCGGAAAGAATTTTATATAAGATCGCCCCCATGCTGTAGATGTCAGAGGGGACATCGATCTCTTGGTTTAAACCGTGCGCCTGTTCCGGAGACATATAGGCAGGCGTGCCGGTTACCACACCACACTGCGTGGAAATCGCATCCGAATGCATTCGATTCGATAAAATTTCTCCTGACATGCCCTTGACCTTTGCGATACCCCAATCGACCACCAAAACTTCACCAAAATCGCCGATCATGATGTTTTCCGGTTTGAGGTCGCGATGGACAACTTCCAAAGAGTGGGCGTACCCCATCGCCTCACAGCAGATGAGCAAGATTTGGATTAACCGACGAAAAGTGGTTTGCTCCATTCCTTCTTTCCACTCGTTTAAACTGGAAGCGCGGTGTACCGAATCGATCAGTTCGGCAAATTGTTTCCCCTTGATCTCTTTCATCGTAAAGAAGACGCGCCCGTCATCGAGCGCACCGATGTCATGTATGGGAACGATGTTGGGATGCTGTAACTGCGCCCCTATCTGTGCCTCTTCTAAGAAGCGCATGACGGCCAATTCACTATCCACCAAGTTGCTGTGGATAATTTTCATGGCAATCCGTCTTTTCAAACGCTCATCGTAGATGCTATAGACCTCTCCCATTCCTCCGATGCCGATTAAATTTTTTCTAATGTACGATCCCCAACGAGGAGAGATTTCGGCAACCTGCTTGGCTGTGTTTTGGGTGTCTCGCTGCACCTCTTCCGGATCCAAGGTTTGTGTCTGCATAGCGGAAGATATCGACTTTTCTTGTATGCGTTCCTCCGCTGATTCTCCCATGGTCTCCGCACTAATGAGCCCCGGATTTTTGAGAGAAAAAAGCGTAAACAACTCCTCTTTTGCATCCAAAGAGAGATGATACTTGTCAATAAATTGAATCAGAAGAGATACGTCCATCGAATTCACCCAAAAAAATACTTAACCGGTTGCATTTTTACCGCGTTCGAAAAAATAAATTTATCGTCTAGAAATAATCTAAACCGATTCAAGCGCATCGAACCAATCGAAAGCCTTGATATTTGTTGGGACTATACTGTGAAGATGCTTCCCGATACCGTATTTGGCAACCGTAGTCTGTCATATGCCAATGGCCCCCTTTAGACACGCGGCGATTCTCTTCTGGATCGTTGTAAAAAGGGTCTTCAACCTTCAGAACGGTACTGTCATATTCCCCTTCGCTCCAAGAATCGAGACACCATTCCGAAACATTTCCACTCAGATCATAAATTCCAAAGGGGTTGGGAGACTTTTGCGCTACGCCCTTGGGAGATAGATAGCTGTTTCCCCAATACCATCCAACATCCTCCAAAGAATCACTGCCAGCGTATATGTGCCTCGCGCCCCCCAACGCGATGTACTCCCACTCAGCCTCTGTCGGAAGTCTATACCCCTTTGCATCGAGGGAGACCCGACAGCTCTTACCCCGCCCCGAGTAGGCTTTTT
>JAYYRF010000377.1:0-10953 GCA_036127535.1 Myxococcota bacterium
AAAGGATAAGCATAGAAGAAGTAACTACTGATTAGAAGTGTGAACTTCTGCGCCCGTGGACGGCCATGTAGTATCCAATGGATGCTAAAAACGACGAGAAAGAAAAAAGCAAAACTTAAGGATGCGAACTGCACGATGGCATCCCAAAAAATGTGAGAGCATTTTTGGTGCTCGCAGCGGCGACTTCCGCCGTGTTACGCCCCATATGCTTCGCGATGATGTCGAGGATATGCGGGAGGTAGGCCGGTTCGTTTCGGCGTTTTTTCGGTTTGGGACGCATATCCTTAGGCAACAGCCACGGGGCATCGGTTTCGATTAAAATTCGATCCAATGGTATGTAAGAAACATTGGATCGCAGGGTCTCTCCACGCTTCGGATCACAAATCCATCCGGTGATGCCGATGAAATATCCCAAGTCGAGATACTGCTTGAGGGCACTTCGGGTATCGGTAAAACAGTGTACGACAGCGGGTTGTTGGTTCTCTTTCATACAGGCGACAAAATCTTCGTGCGCATCCCTTTGGTGGAGAAAGAGCGGCATGTTGAGTTCATGCGCCAGTTCAATGTGAGCGGTAAAGCAATGCAGTTGGTCTTCTTTGGGAGAGAAGTTGCGGTTGTAATCCAGTCCGCATTCTCCGACCGCACGCACCCAGGGATTTTGGAGCAGCGTGCGGAGCGTTTCGATGGTTTTTTCATCGAAACGCTTGGCGTCATGAGGGTGAATGCCAGCCGTAGAACAGTAGTGGCTGGGGTCCTTTGATGCCCATTCTGATGCGTATGTACTGGATTCTACCGACGAACCTGTAAAATTGATGTATCGTACGCCGGCATCCTTCGCTCGAGAGAGAATCGCTTCTCGGTCAGGATTAAATTGCTCGTTGTCGAAGTTGATGCAGATGTCGAAGAGAGATTGTGCTTTTTCGGAGGATGGATTGTGCATTGTGGTGTTGCGGCTGGAGATATTTGCTCGACGTTCGTAACGCTGCGGCTCTTTGGATGTCTAAGAATAGATCCTTTTCGAAGTGCTGAAATATCCGATTTTTTAATTCTCGCCAGCATTATTGCGTGACTTCACCAAGCTGACGCAAGGAGTGAAAGGGAAATCGTGAACATTGGGTTTTCCCTCAAGGCTTATTTCTTTGGTTTTGCACGTCGAATACGCGGTGGATTCTCCCCGTGGTATATCAGGACGCCCGGAAGCGTGTTCTCCTTCGATTGAGATTCCAAAACGAAATATCCGTTGAAAAGGGTTCGATTTTCGGTCGAGACGAATGGTTGGGAAAGATTTTTTTCCAACCAGCTAAGATGTTTGTACTGGTTGTCCTCTCCAATTTTTTTTTCTGGATAAAAATTTACGCGTTGCACGGCGGTGATAATTTCTACAGAATGACCATGGTTTTGCACTTCGATATCACTATCGCGGTAAGCGACTTGGTCTATTGAGCCCCAGCTAAAAGAGATTTGATTACTCCATTCCGCGCCCCAATAATTTTCAGAGTCAAATCCGATGAAGACGTATCGTTCTGATTGGAGTAGGCTATGACCACCTCGTTTGAAGATCGCCGCAGAACCTTGTAGCAGTGCACTCCGCTCCTCCGCTGTCGTCCATCCAACGGCATCGAGGTGTGGTTCCACTTGAACTGTCCATCGATCATCTTGCTCAAGGATTGTCTCTGATGCGAGGGGTCTGAGGTACACAGAGGCATTGAATTCTTCGGAGCGCATTTGTAGATTCCAGATGTCGTTTTCCTTGTAGAAGCGATGGGTGAAGAAATTTGCTTCGGTATCGTTTAAAAGCGATACCGAAGGTGGAGTATCCAAATGAAAGGACATGGGCGTCGTTCGATGGATCCAGCGATTCACGCGCAGATGCCCCTGGCCTTTGAGCAGTCCGGTATCCCCTTTGGTGAAGCGTGCTTCGAACAACTGTCCGTTGCCCAGTAGTGCTAAAATTTCCCATGAGTCTCGTTGGGCGGGTGGTAGGCACGCGAGCAAAAAAATCAAGGACATTGATCTTCCCTCTGCTGAATTAACATTTGAATTTGGGGATTCTCGACGTAGGCGAGCGAAGAGGGGGCTTGTGTGTTGTTACAAGGGTAGCCGTAACGGTCGCGCGCTCGATTGAGGCGATCTTCATACGTTCCGATGGCGGCGAGGGTACAGACATCTGGAAAGGATTGCGATTGGCACCACGAAAGATCGAGTGGTTTTTGTTGATGAAGTTGATATCGATAAATTGCCGTCCACGCTTTGGGGGTGTCGGGGGGAAGTTGCAGCTCTTTCATGAGTGCGGCAGCGGATTTTCCCTGCTGTAGACCCTTACTGAGTAAGTGAAGTTTACAATCCAGTTGAAAGGATTCGGTGTAGTCGCAGAAGATGGATTGCTGTGAGATTTCAGCAAGCTGAAAGAAGCATTCCGCCCGTTGATGAGACAGACGCTGGCAAATGCGCGAAGCCTGTTTTATGTTGCTCTCGGCGATGAGAGGAACGGCGCTTAGGATACAGTCGTGTTGAAGGGTGAGATCGCTTATTTCTCGGCACAACGTCCAGCGCTGCGGATCTGCTTGCACGCGCTGTATTTGTTTCAAGTATACGCGGTGGGACGGTTCATTCTGACAGGCAGCGAAACCCAGAATTATGTAGAGTAAAACGGTATCCGACATATTGTTAATGTAATGCGTTAATCGGTTGTTGGAGTAGGATTCGAAAGAGAGATTCTCTTTCTATTGGGGACGATCAGACGCGAGAAGAGAGGGGTTGATATTTCGATTTCGGTCGGATTCATTTTTTTTTGCGTTACAAAGCAGAAAATGAATTACAAGAGGTAGAGAATGTTTTTTACAAGGAGAAGTTATGGATGGCCAATCGGAAAAGCCACTGGTGCTAATTGTCGAGGATGAAACCGACATTCGCAATATGATCAATATGTTGGTCAAGAGTGCAGGTTTCGAATCGATAGCCGTTGCGACCGGAGAAGAAGGGCTCGAAGCCGCCCGTACGTACAAGCCAATGGTCATGACCTTAGATCGAATGTTGCCCGGCATCGACGGAATCGAAGTATGTCGTCAGTTGCGCGCAGATGATGACATAGCAGATACCTATGTCATTATGGTGACGGCTTTGGGTGAGGTAGAAGATCGCATAGACGGTTTGGAAATTGGAGCCGATGACTATATTTCCAAGCCGTTTCAAAACAAGGAACTTACACTGCGCATCAAAGCGGCCGTTCGCCGACTGCAACAATCGAGTAAGCCCAGCGGATTGAGCGAACGTCAGTATGGAATCTTGCGCATTGACAACGACAAGCATCGCGTATGGATTGACGGCGAAGAAGTAAACATGACGATTACCGAATACAAGCTTTTGCTACATCTCCTAAAAAGCATCGATAAGCTATGCTCTCGCGGAGAACTCCTTGAAGAGGTTTGGGAGTTGCCTCCAACGCTCAATACTCGCACTGTGGATACACACATCAAGAGACTTCGTCAAAAAATGGGTAAAGCAGCCGATTACATACAAACCGTTCGTGGCGCGGGATATCGCTTCTCCGTCGCGGATTAATCGATCATGGAGGATGCGCAGTCGAGACTCCTAAAACAACTTGTAAAGCGATCTCCCAGCGGGATATTGGTTTCAGATGCAGAAGGCCGGATGCAAATGGTGAATCCGGCTGCGCGAAGTATGATTCCAATTGTACCGAATCCGGAAGGTCGATTGGTCGCAGATGCGATTCCCATCCCGGAGATCGTCAACGCTTTAATGGCAGAGCATCTCGACCCCATTACACATCCTTTTTCGAACGGCAGTCGCGATTTGCTTTTGCGTTCGGTTTCGCTAGAGTCCGATGGTCGGCTGGTTATTTTAGAGGATGTCACCCAGCTTCGACAAGCGGAGCGTTATCGGCGTGAATTTGTTGCCAATGTATCCCACGAGCTTCGTACGCCGGCCACGTCCATCGCTGGATACGCAGAATTTTTATTGGACTCCGGAATCGAACTCAATGAAGATGCTGCTTCGATGGTGCAGGTGATTCATCGCAATGCCTTGCGACTCAACGCTCTCTTTGAGGACTTGCTTACTTTGGCAAAAATCGATGCACAAAGTGGCCCTATGCCCAAACAGCGTTTGGCGCTTTTACCAATTGTCAATGAGTGCGTGGATAAGCAACGAGCCCGGGCTGAGGCGAGGGGGGTGTTGTTTCAAGTTATGGTTTCCCCCCACTTGGATGTTCACGCGAATCGTGACGCCATGAATCATATCGTTGGAAACTTGGTCGAGAACGCGGTAAAGTACAATCGTGAAGATGGCTTGGTAACGGTACGAGCAGAGCACCGTGCCGATAAACACAAAGTGCTACTCGAAGTCATCGATTTGGGTATGGGAATGGCGCCGGCACACTTGGAGCGAATCTTCGAACGCTTCTTCCGTGTAGACAAGGCGCGCTCTCGAGATGTGGGTGGTACTGGCTTGGGATTATCCATTGTGAAGCATCTTTTGGAGCGAATGGAAGCGCATATCGAAGTGCGATCGCGTGTGGGAAAGGGCAGTATCTTTCGGCTATGGCTCGACCCGGTGCAAGAATAGCTTTACTTGCGAATTTTCCAAATCGCTTCCTTTGACCACTGTAATCCGCGTTCTTTCAAGCGAGGCTCCGTTGTCTGATCGTATGTGATCTCCTCTAGTAACTGTACGGACGATGCCTGAGCGTACAGTTTGGGAACGGAAGGGTTGCGAACCGGAAAAGGCGGCCCTTGGGTGATGGGACGGGGAAGATCGTATGTGAGCAGCAGTAGAGTACCGCCGGGACGTAGAAAGTCCAAACAGTGCTGTGCGTACTGCTCTCTGAGACCGGGTTCCAAAGCAACCAGTGCAGCTCGATCGTAAAGGGCATCAAATTGACCGATATTGGATGTAGAAAGAAGAAAGAAATCGCTATGATAAATTGTGACACGATCACTTCGATACGAGACTCGCTCCTTCTCGGTGCGGATCTCTGGCGTCATATTGTTTTCGCTGAAAAATGCGTTGATGGCCTTTGGAACCAGCTCTACACCCACAACCGTAAAGGCTTGGGTACTCAACCAAATCATATCTACGCTTTTACCACAGAGAGGAAGCAGAATCCGACCCGGCTCCAGATGCGAAGAATGACGTTGCAGAGACGTGTTGGGTTGATCTCTGTGAAAACCGATTTGACCGCTTTGCCATCGGGCATGCCAAGCGTCTTTATCTTGGATTGTTTCGTTCATTTTTGCACCCAATACTGTGTTTTTACTCTCTATCAACAATTGCAAAAGAGAAGCAAAGGCTTGCTTCTCTTATATCGGTTTCGAGGTGAACTAGCGAGGTGTGATTTCTTGATCAGGCCAACTCACACTTGCAAAATGAACATAGGAATCCTCTCCGGATATTTCTTTGGAGCCTTCCCAGGCGAGTACACCGCTCAGGTAAATGCGGACGGTCACGTTATTGCTTTCGTATCGCACACTTCCCGGATAGTCATGTACGTAGACCTCGAACATTCCAGATTCCGGATCCAGGATGTTTGTGTTTTCAGGGCCGGTACCAGGAATGTCATCGATATCGAGACTTGGATCGTCGTCGGGGTATCCTGCGACCCCCCAGTCGAGGAAGTTACCCACACAGTTCGCATAATAGCAGTCGTTGTTGCTGTTCAGCGTTCCGCCAGGACGAAGAATATGTAAATCCATGTCGTCTCCGGAGTACTCCCAAAAAAGCTCCACCCAAAGTGACTCTCGTGGAATTGCTTCCAGCGTTGCTTCGCAAGGAAAGGATTCCTCTCCATACTCATTGTGTACGACGAGTTGCCCGATATAGGTGCCTGCCAGGTCAGGTGAGAAGCCTGGACGATTGGCTCCTCCGTTGGGCATGTACATTTCGGAACCCTCGGGTTTTTCGATGAGAGTCCAAGAGTATTCGGTTATGGCCGCTCCACTTGGATCGTAGGACGCTGCCCCAATCCAAGTTGCGGTTTCATGATGGGGAAAGATCTGCTTGGGATCGACATCGCAAATGGCAACGGGTTTTTCAGACGATAGGCCTTTGATGTTGGCTTGCGAATTTCCGGCGGGCGTATTGCTTTCGATCCACAATGAGCCATTGTGGATTCCATGCGAAGGTGGCGTGTAAACGATGTCCACCCACGTTGATTCACCGGGGGAGAGTGTAAGAGGCAAGTCCAGTGGAGTAGGGTTGCTAAATTCCGTCCCCAGCAGAAGACTCTGCGTGATTTCGAGGTCTGCCGCTCCACCGTTTCGGAGGGTAAATCCGTCTGTTTCCGATTCCCCCAGCGCTACCCAGCCCATATCGAGTTCGGCAGGTTCGATAATTAATAGAGGGATCGCACCAGTTCCCTCCAGCGGAACGAGTGAAACCGGATCGGTTGGGTCATTGGAGGTCACCTTGAGCCATCCGCTATCGTGCGTGTTGAACGGAGTATACGAGAGAATCATCTCCGCACTCTCTCCGGGCTCGAGCAATCCCAAAGGAGCATCGGAAAACGCGGTGAAGGCCGCTCCTTCGATCGCGATGTTTTGAATGTCCAAAGCGGCTTGTCCTTCGTTGTGAAGGGTTACAACTTCTTTTTGTGTTTCTTGGGGCTGGACAATGCCAAAGTTAACGCTATCCGGATTGATAACCAATGCGGGGTAATCTATATCCGTCTCGATAATCTTTTCGACATTGTTATCAATGGTACAGGCAAATAAAACAGTCAACAATAGCATAGTGTTCTCCCACATTCTCTTCGACGCCCAGTAATGCAAGATTCATTCCAACGACTTGAATCGGGTTGGGAAAACGAGAAGCGTATCGGTCTTTGGCATAACAATGGCATTTTGAAGCCTTCGTGACCTTCCTCAAACACTTAACGCGTTACAAATCTTCAAATGTAATCTCTGTGTCAGGAGTTTCGGCTTGCAAATTTTTTGTATATGCGACAACAAAGCCGCAGTTTTGAGAGTAGGATGGTCGTCGAACACCATCCGGATGTCATGTAATCCTCCGTTGTGCTGAACCGTGTCGATCGACTCTTTCCAGGCTCAAAAAAATACAATTTTTGGGGGAGATTCGATTGTGTGTTCAAAATATTTTCCGACATTGGATTTAAAGCATAGATTATCTTAAGTTTATGTTGGAGGTGCGTCCCATGTTTGCGAAGGGTGACATTTTTAAAAGCTACCGTATCGAGAAACTTTTACAGCGTTCAGGTATGGTCGAGGTTTACAAAATGAAGCACTTGAAAGACAATACCTTTCACGTTCTGAAGGTTTTGCAAGAAGAGTACCGCGCCGTTCCGGAAATCCATCGCGCCTTCTTTGGGGAGTATCGTTTGCGCTCTTCCATTGAACACCCAAATTTGGCATACATTGAAAATGTATGGAAAGAAGAAGGGGCGATTGTTTTAGAGTGGCAAGAAGGAGAGAACCTCGACGAGCACCTTCGCAAGCATCGCAAAGTCGATACCATGACCGCGCTGCGCTGGGCTGCTCAGGTCTTAACGGCTTTGCACGTTCTCCATCAGCATAAAACAATGCATTTGGAGATCAATCTCTCAAACGTTTTTTTGATACCCGGACCCGATGGTACCCAGCAAGCGATATTAATGGATCATGGTATCGGTCATCGTGTACAAGGTGGCAGCCAAAAACCATCTTTTAGTCCGGGATCGACTCGATTCTTGAGTCCAGAATTGATTAGCAATCCGCGCAAAACGGGTTTCCGCAGTGATATATATTCGTTGGGGGTTGTGCTTTTTGAGATCCTGAGCGGCGAAAATATGGTTTCAGGAGATACGGAATACGCTCTTCAAAATGCAATTGTGAAAGGACAGCGCAAAGCACTCAAAGAGGCGGCTCCACAGGTGCCCACGTCCATTGCCTTGGTCATAGAGCAGGCGTTGCAAATCGATCCGGTCTCGCGTTATCCGACGGCCAAAGCCTTTATGGATGCGTTGAGTCGTGCTGTTGGGGGACCGTTACTGGAAGACAACCAAGGAGAGGTCGAAGGTTCCGAAATCGATGCCTTGTTGCTCGAAATGGAAGAGGAACGGCAAGAAGAGCTTCCACCCGAAGAGCCTGATGTATCACAGACCCGCGATCGAGAAGAAGCCACAGAGAAAAAGGGGCGAAGACGGACGAGGAACCAAGCTGCGCAATCCAATTCAGACAAAGGAGATGGTGGATTGGGAGAAGAGCCCGGAGATGCCGTTTCAGAAAGAGGGGGATTTCAACAAGAAGAAACCGAAGGTCATTCTGCTGAAGGCGGATTTTCCACAGCGTCCAATCGTGAACATACATACGACGAGCGCGTAATTGTGATTGAAGGGGTTGAGGTACATTCCACCAACATTGCATCTGAGGACGATACGCCCAGTCCCATACCCGTAAAGAAGCCAGCCAAAAAGAAAAAAGGGGGTATGGGGGTTCTAATCCTTCTGATGCTCTTGGGGATCCTAGCGGTGGGACTGTATAAGGCACAAAAGAGAAATGTAGATATTAATTTGATCGGTAAACCCGATTGGGGGCAAACCAAGCTGAAGTGGAATGATGAACGCCGACGAAATCTGAGTTTTGAAGAGCTGCCCACCGGAGAGTACAAATTACACGTTGATGGTGGTGTCTTTGAAGGCAAAGAGTGTACTCGTTGCTGCTGGGAGCGAGATTTTACGGTCAGCATTCCCATGGGATTGCGCGTGGAAACCATAGAATTGTCGCTCGAAGGAGATACAGGGTACCCCACATGTCCGACCCTGCAGGCGAATTATCTCTTCTCGCCGATTCCCGTCGGTGCCTTTGACATGGGGTCCGAACCAGATGAACCCGATCGGAAAGAAGATGAACTTCTGCATCGGGTAGTCCTGACACAGCCTTTTACGATCGGTCAGACCGAGGTGACCCAAATGCTTTATCAACTGGTGATGAACGAGAACCCATCTCGTTACAAGAAGCCCTTGAATCCCGTTGAAAACGTCTCCTGGTATGACGCTGTGCTCTTCTGTAACAAATTGTCCGAAGCGGAGGGTTTAGAGCCCTGTTATCAGATAGACGGGCGGTATACCTGGTGGAAAGCGGGCATAACCTGCAAGGGCTATCGGCTCCCCACGGAAGCCGAGTGGGAATACGCGGCCCGAGGAGGGATTGACTCTTTTTATGCGGGTGGAGATGATCCGGATCGTCTAATGTGGCACGCGGATAATTCTTCGGGTAAGACCCACGAAGTTGCGACTTTACCGTCGAATAAATATCGTCTTTTCGACATGAGTGGTAACGTACAAGAGTGGGTTTGGGATTACTATGCGGGTTATTCGGTCGAAAACTTTCGTGATCCGAAAGGGCCCATTTCTGGAGAATATAGGGTTCTGCGAGGAGGAGACTGGTATCATCGGCTGCGTTTGGCACGCGTTAGCGCGCGCGATGACTCGGCGCCGATTCGCAGCACTCCCTACATTGGATTTCGCATCACACAAAGTTTAGAGGAACTTGTGGAGTAGTCGTCCTCGTTCTGTTGTGCGGTTGAGAGAGTCTGGCGACGACTTAGGAGAGTTCTCCCAGTACATCGGTCGCGTGCGTTTTGGTGCGCACTTTATCCCATACTTTCTCGATGTTCCCCTGTTCGTCAATTAGGAAAGAGGAACGCAAAATCCCGTCGTATTCTTTTCCCATGAACTTTTTGGGTCCCCAGGCACCGAAGGCGCGGACGACGGTTCCTTCCGTATCCGCGAGGAGCTGGTAGGGGAAGTTCTGCTTGGTAGCGAAGTTTTTTTGGCGTCGTACGGAATCCATACTGATGCCGAGGATCACGATATCTTTGGCATCGAAAGCGGATTGACTGTCCCGAAGGGTACAGCCCTCCACCGTACACCCTGGGGTACTGGCTTTGGGATAGAACCATACAAACACTTTTTTTCCTTTGAAGTCAGAAAGAGAGACGTCGGTTCCATTTTGATCTTTGAGGGTGAAAGAAGGGGCAGAGTCGCCAACATTCAACATGATTTCTCCGTTGCAATAGGTCCGATAGACATATAATCCAAAATCACGAGGACGCTTTTTTTCTTTGGGGGGAAGGTCATAAATTTGGGACTTGAGAGCGGATGGCAGAGATGGTGTTGGCTGGGATCTTCACCATTTGCTCTCCAGCGTAGACTCAACAGAAGACTTCGAACTCTTCGATTTCGGCCATAATGCGAGCGGTCTCTTCGAGTGCTTTGATGATTTTTGTATAGTGGAGGATGTCCGCTGAAGATAACGTTTGACCTTTTCGATCTTTGAGCCATTTTTGTGCCGGCTTGTATCCCCCGATATAAAAATTCCAAACGAGGTTTGATATTTCATCAAAGTATTGTGAGCGATTGATATACACGCGCTGCGTCTGCACAGTACCGTTGGACATGATTTTTGGGGCGCGGGTCAAGCCGGTAATCCGTTGACTTGTTTGGGCGACCGTACCATCGTCATTTTTTAGAAGAGACGGGAGATCTTTGAACCATACGGACTCGAACAGGTGTATTTGACGAAGAGACCGCCCCTTTTCGATCAGTTGTCGAAACGTATCTCCATCTTTTGGATATGGGATGCGGGGATAGTCGATGATAAGGAAATCATAGAAGTTTGTTCTGTATGTTCGATGGTGCAAAATCGCATAGATGTAATGGATGATTTCCTCTCCGCTCGGTGGTTTTGTAAGCTGAAGGTCTTTTTGAATCTTCATGGGAATCAAACGAAAGATATTTTCTGTTCGTCGTTGATTCTCGTAGGTGTATAGAGGAAATAGATAATTGATCTCTTTCAGCGACAGGGCGTGCGATTCGGTTGGCGCGGAGTATAAGAAGGCGTGGTGAAATTTCCCCACTTCAATTTTTTTGTTGAGCATTAAACCGATGTTCTCCTTCTGTATGCAGTGCTGCATCACTTCGCGCCGCGGTCGTTCCACAAA
>JAYYRF010000378.1:0-6234 GCA_036127535.1 Myxococcota bacterium
ATTCGCATTTTTGATTGAATCTTCCCATACGGTCATAAATTGTTTACCGATGTATGGAAACCCAGCGGCGGTTAAGATCTGCATCCACATTGATGTTCCGGATCTTTTGGTTCCCGTAACCAAAATCACGACAATGCTCCCAATTCGTTTTCGATTTCAGACTTCCGCTGCTCTAATGCAGAACGCTTCTCGTCGGATTCTTGCCCGTTTGCGTTTTCAGCAGCCAAGCGTTCATCGAGGGCAGCAATCTCGTCATGGCTCTTCTTCTCGGCCGCATTGAGTTGATTGCTCCAATTGTTTTCTAGCTCTGATTGCTTAATGCTGTATGCATCTTGGCGTTTTGCAACCTCCGCCTTTTTTTCCGCTTCAAGCGCACTAATCTGCTGCGGATCGACGACACCGCCACCTTTTTGGCGAATGTACATGAGTTGTGATTCGATTTCGTCTCTTTGTCGAGCCAGTTCATCTCGTTCTTGTTGAAACTGAACTTTCTTTTTACCGCCAAAGAATCCTGAAGTCTTGGAGATATTACCGTCCAAAGCAGCAATTTTTTGGTCTAATGCGTTCAATTCTTGCTCTTTCGCGGCCTCTTGTGCAGAAGGATTACCTTGGGATTGTAATGATTGGATTTGGGATGCAAATCGTTCTTCGACCTCGCGGATTTCTTTTTGCAGCATTTGGTCGAGGTTGTTTTTGTCGTTTTGATACTGGGCTCTCAGTTCGTTCAAAGACTTCTTGGCATCTTCTTTGGCTTGTTCGATACTTGCAGCAAGAGAGGATTGTTTCCCATCTGCTGTGCTACCGAGAAGACTGAGTTGGGCACAAACTTGCTGGTATTCGGCTTCCAATTCGCTAATCTTTGCCGCACGCTGACGTTCCCTCTCTTCCGCTTGTCGCTCTTCTTGGGCTTGAAGCTCTTGCATTAAACGCTCTTGCTCTTCTTCCTCTAATCTTTGTCGCTGTAATTCTTCTTGCTTTTGCTGCTCGCGGGCTCTCTCTATCTCTCTTTGTCTCTCTTGTTGCGCCTCCTCTGCCATACGGGCTTCTTCAGCCAAGCGTTGCTGCTCTTGGGTATCCACCTCTTCGCTGACGGAGTCAAATGCTGCATCCTCAGACATGCTGTAATCAAAACTCACCTCTTCAACGGAATCAACATCAAAGGATGGAGTCTCATTGTGCGTATTTGCTTCCAGCGTTTCGATGTATTGCTTCTGCTGTTGATATTTGGCTTTTATATCTTGGTATGCCTTTTTGAGTTTCTTATACTCTTGCTGCAACTCGGAATATTTCTTTTGAAATTGGGCGTGCTGTTCTTTCCGATCGTTATGCTGCTCTTCGTACAAGTCCCCCAGCTCCCGCATCGAGTTTTTTATTGCTTCTTGTACCGACTTCCACGTTGCCATGACTGCTCCCTTTTTAATGATTTCTGATTCTTTTGGATAATGCTTTAAAATGCGTATGTTCTTTTCGACGAACCATCTCAAACAACAAAGCCTCTGTTGTAGTGACACGCACACCCTCTTTCATGAGCCGCTGAATGGCGCACCACCAATCTAACTTCTTTCGGGAGAGACATGCATCGACCACCAAAACGGGTCTGTATCCTCCCTCTAACAGATCAAGTGCAGTTTGTGCTACACAAATATGGGTCTCCATACCGGAAAGTATAATGTCATTTCGCTCGGGGTACCGCGCTAAGAATGGGGATACGGCTGCGAAAGCGGAGAACTCGGTCTTTGGAACGGCCTGTACGGGACTTAGACTTGCTATGGTACTCCCAAGCCCTTTTGGATACTGCTCTGTGAAAAGCGTTGGAACATTCAACTCTCTGCATAGCCAGTGTATGCGCTCCGCATTGCCAATATTACGCTCTCTCACTCCGTCAGGCATGGCCGGAAACAATCTTTCTTGCCAATCTATCATGAGTAAAATGGATTTTGCATCCGATAGCTTTGTCATTCGATTTTCCTCTGGTGAAAAAAACTTATATCGTACTGTATGGAGATTTAATTGCTACCTGTGGTAATTGTTATAAGTTAGCGATAATTATTACTCTCGTTCGCATCCTTTCTCCACATTATGAAGAAAAAATTTAAAGCACATACCCTAGAACAAATTACGGAATTGCGGAAATATGCAGAGTCGAAGCATGATGACCAAGAGTTACTCGAACTGAGGCGTCTCGAGCGCGCATTTAAAGAGACCGACCCAGGGCCGAGTGGAGTACACAAAGAGGAATTTCTCTTTCACGATGACATCAGTACGACTTGGAGAGGACGAGACTCCCAATCGGGCGCGCAGATCATTATGCGCTTGCTCAAAGAGGAATGGGCTAACGATATCATTATGCATCGGCGTCTCAAACGCATTCGCCGCATCCAGGCGAACAGCAGTGCCCTGTGGATTCCAAATCTAAACGTCAATCAGACTCAAATACCGTATTTGTCGGTTTCTCTCGACAACTGCACCGACGCAAACGAGCATCTTTGTGAATGGGATACCCTCTCTTGGACGCTTGCCCTCATGCGAGTACTTGTCGGCTTAAAGGAACTCCACGATCAAAAATGCTCCTTTGGTGACCACTTCGACACACTCATGTTTGTGCAGAACAATCAACTTCGCTTATTATACCTAGACGGCTACAATACGCCTTTTATGCCCCAAAGGGATTATCAGAATCTTGCCTTGTGGCTACAAAAGCATCGGTATTATGAAACGGATTCCTTACCCGATATCATTTCAGAATGGGATCGCTTCCCGCCGCATAACGCAGAGCAAACCATCACCCTCGCGTTTCGAGAACTGAGAGAACTGTTGCTTCGCAACTTGGAAGGGATGAAGCAACAATCAAAGAAAAATGAGAAGAATGAAAAACGGATCCTCCTGCAAAACTTAGGGGCGAAATTATTCCAACCGCCCCCCCATCTACTACTGGAACATCCGCTTGGAACGATTGTCAGTAATTCTGACAATGTACACTTTTCGGGTGATTTGGTCTACTCTTGTGCAGAGGGACTAAGGCGAGGTGCAGCCAAACGGCTAAGGGAATTTTGTTTGCAACACAAAACCGAATCCGTTCTCCACTTTCTGAAATGGCTACAACTCACCATACAGCTCGATCGACTTCATCGACTTCTTTCTTTCCAAATCGATAATTAAATGCTGATCACGATACTACTGTCCCTCCTCTGCCCGATTTTGATATGGCTGGAAGCCCCTTGGTACATAATGGGCATCTTTGGACTCCCCGCGGTTATCGTTACACCTGGCTGGGGTTGGTCACGCTGGCTTCATCGAAATGACACCTCGAGTAACCTACAGATATGGCTTGACTCGATGTGGCTGTCCCTCGGCGCCTGTTGGTTCATCGTTGCCTTTGTCCGTGAAGCCGGAATAGAAGAAAACCAAGAGTGGTGGCTATGGGGGGTGTCTAGCATATTGGGACTGGGTGGTCTCGCTATCGCCTATTCTGAGAGATACACACGACCACTACCGAAGAGAGAGAAGTACGGACTCATCGCTATTTTGCTGGCGTTGGTGTTTTTCGGTGCTTGGAAATCATCCGACCTTGCGCGCCCATTGGACGGATATTGGTATCTCGAAGATGCCGCGGATCCACGCAATTCACTCGTGCCGGTCAAGCCCGCACGGAACTGGAGCTTTACGGAAGAGATTGGCTGGGCTGAGGCAGGTGCAATGCGAATGGTTCCCTCAGGGAAAAATCCCGATTTGGTCGCTACGTCCAAAGTCAAAGGTCGTATCACACTCGCCGTTCGAGGCCCCGTTGGTTCCTACATCGCCGCCGGAGAAGAGAAAAATACGGTTCAATCCTTCATGATAGAGGATCCCTCTGAAGGGGCAGTTGCTCGTTATTTAGATCGAGGCACCGCTGCGATATCTGTTTGGGTCGATCTACAGCCCGGGGAACACTATGGACTGGATTTACAAGGTGACGAAGTGTATCTTATACCCAGTGCAGAGGCGGTTTGGGCTCTCCATGCTACAGGAGAGTTACGCTATACCCACTACTACCAGCTTCTGAACCAAGTTGAAAATCAAAATTGGGCGAATGAAGTTTTAAAAGATCGACGTTTTACGTGGAATCAGCCTCCGGGTTGGTCTCCGCTACTTGCTGTCTCTACCGTCATGGTTTCTCCGGATTTACAAGGTGCATCGATGATTTTCTTGTGGGTCCTGCTTCTTATTGGGGGCTCTTCCCTGAGGCTAGCCAGTATCATCGCTCCCTATGGAGAGCTTCCATCCTTTGTGATTCCAGCATTCTTAATGGTGGTTCACGGCTTGCTCATGGTGGAACCAGGCAGCTTTAATTTTCCGGACAGTCTCTACACTGCGGCAATCCTTGCAACGCTGATTGCCCTTTTTGAAAAAAAACCCCTTCATTTCGGCCTTATGGGGATCGCGACACAGGCGTTGCGATGGCCGGGTGCCATCCTGTGCTCAATTTTTTGGATTTTGTTTTATAGATTACGAAAGGAACCGAATTCCAATCAATCTGACTACCAATTCAATCCGATTCTCTCCATACGATGGCTTTGGATTTTCGTAGCGGGGGGCATCGTTATCGCTGGCATCGCTTCTCTTACGAACGATGCAGATCGCCTGCTTGAAATTCTGTACTTTGAAACCTTTCCAGAGCATTGGCACGGAAATTACAATCCCATCGATCTTTTGTCTCGAATGCCCGCATTCTACGGTAAATGGTTTCTGTACACCGGTGGCTCCATTGTATTGGCACTGCCCTTTGTAATCGGCCCAAGGTCAAGTCAGCGAAGCGCACTGCAAATTATTTTGGGAGGCGCATTTGTGTATAGCCTTCTGTTGGCAACGATCGATCATCACCCCAGTCACTACTTCTTACCCCTTGTTGCTCTAACCGGTCCAGCGTTGGTATGTGCATTCTCATGCCTACACAAAGGGGCGACATTTCTCGTATCGCTTTCTTTGCTCGGAATTTCAATTTATTTATGGAACGGAATCGTTTAATCACCCTAGGATTTTTCTTCCTTTGGCTCTTTACTTCCCTATTTTGGCTTCAGACTGACCAACTGCTTCGGGATGGAGATGAAGAGGGACACGTCGGTGCCGCAGAGTTGATGAAACAACTTTTATCCGAAGAGGGCTTCCTTTCCTTTCTGCAGTATGCCGTCGCTGGCAACCTCGGTGAATATCCTCCTTTGTATGCATCGTTCATTGGCTTGTGGTGGGCGATTGTTGGCGGCTTACCCGAAGACCTTGTGATCCGCGGTATCGGTCTCTCTTTCGTATTGGTCACCGCCCTTTGCTCAGCTTGGCTTGCAAAAATGCTCCGCTGCCCTCCCGAGACAACCTTTGTCCTCGTTTTGTTTTGTCCCCTTCTCAACGGTATTGGACGTCATTTTATGATCGAGGGACTTCTTTGTGCCCTAACGGCTCTCCTGGCTGCCACGTTGTACTCCAACCGGCATCGTCCGACGGTATGGAAGTCCATTGTTACCGGTATTGTGCTCGCTGCTGGTCTACTCACCAAGCAGAGCTTCATACTCACGGCTTTACCGATACTCATTCTCATTAACGGTGTACGAAGCGCAATGTTTACATCGATCGTCACACTCCTCTTGTGTCTCCCATGGTACTGGAATCAATGGAGCTCTCAAACCAGCTATGTAATGGACTCCATTCAAGCGAACACCGTGAGCGCACTTCATATTCAATTCCTTGCTCCCATTTCCTTTTTGCTTTGGGATATTAGTGGCCCCGTGATCAGCTTATTGCTTCTGTACGCCTTCGCTACCTCTCGTCGGCGGCGCATTGAAGCGCATAAATGGATGCTTCTTTGGCTCGGGGTTTCCTTGCTGTTATTTTGGATACTCCCCAAGAAGTATCCTCGATTGCTGTTGGGGCTCACACCTGCCATTTGTATCTATATTACAGCAGGCCTAAAGCATCTCAAACCGCATCTTCGACATGCGCTCATGATTCCGGTTATCGGGTGGTTTTTACTGGCTTCGTATTTCGAGACGATGCCAAATCCCATCTACGCAATGCTGGATAACCGCTGCCAGCAAGTTTGGATGAGACCGCCATTTCCGGAAGACTTTGGACTAAAGCTCATTGCGCGAGAAGCGCGAAAAATTCCCAATACCCCCATCGTTTTTCAAAAGCCATCTCCGATTCCCTGTTCGATTCAAACCACACATCCGTGGGAATACCATCTTGAGATCTATCTCCGCCGAA
>JAYYRF010000379.1:0-6615 GCA_036127535.1 Myxococcota bacterium
CTGTGGTTTGGCAGGGGTGCCACCCTGAATCGCATCGGAAATGTTGATGTTTTTAGCCGATATGTTAATCGCGGGCTTTTCGTTGGTTCCCCCCTCTTGATCGGCTACGAGTTTGGGCGTGCTGTTTTTGAGAGACTCAAATTCCGTGTTCTCCGCCGTTTGCATGGCCGCGCCGATTTTGGGATATTCTTTTGCGAGATCCGATACGGACAGTTTGGCCACGGTGTCGAGAACTTGTGCAGAGTTACTGGCGTGATTGAGTTGTACTGAACTTTGCGCCTGACTACCGCCTTGTCCCGTTTTTCCTGCGCCGGTGTTGTTACCGGCATGGGCCGCGGGGAGGGGAGAGCCACTTCTTTCGGAGATATCCACGCCGCTGCTCTTTGAGCCGTCGGGCTGTCCTTTTTCATTTACGCCTGCCACCGCAGCCTGGGCTTCTTTGAGTTCTCCTTCTTTGGAGCCGCCGAAGATCTTTTGAAACTGTTGTTTTGCCCAATCGATACCGGCCATCACCTTATCGATACACCAGTCGATAATTTTGTTGGCAGGCCCTTGCACCTTGGCCAGGATTTTTTTGATCGGATCTGCAATATTGCCCAAGCCGATAAATTTTGCAAACCAAGCGATGAGAATGGGAAGGGAGCCGACCATTGCTTGCAGGATTTTCTTCGATGCCGGCCCTGCGTTTCCTTGTGCGGCAGGAGCAACCGAGTCCAAGATGTTGTTGGCAACCTCTTGGATTTTGGCCCACTTTTCCTTCACGAGTTTGATCAGATCCCAAAGACCTTTGACCATTTTCACCAAACCAGCGAATGGAATGAATAGGGTGGAAAGTTTCGCAACACCCTTTTTAATGATTCGCTCTTGTACGTAGTCGATGATATTGGCGGTGATATTTTCTCGGAGCTTGTCCATTTGGCTGGATGCCAGCGCCCACAATCCCTCGATTCCATCTTTAATATAGGCGGAGATCGCTTCCCAAGCGAAATCAAAACGTTCTGCGGCTTTGTCTCCCAATTTCTTTTGCACGCGATCTTTGATGTTGTCTTTGGTGATGCCCAACACTTGTGTCACAATACTGAAGATGCCTTTTCCGTCGAACTTCTTTGGCATCTTCAGGCCAGCATTGCCCAGTTCGCCGAAGACCCACGTTTGCAAGCCTTGCTTCAAAAACTCTTTGAAGCCGTCTTTGAACATAATAAAGGCCTCTCCGACAGCTTTGAGCATCGTACCGATGAATTGGATGGGATTCTTGAGAATGGACTTGATCGCATTGCCGGCGCGCTGCAGAAGCTTGTTCACGGTTGAGACTGATGCCCCAACGGCCCGTAGCGCGTTCTCGAAAATAATGCGCAGTGCTCCAACGAAATCTCCTCGCAGTATGGCAAATCCGGCCAGGATCGCTCCTTTTATCGCGTGACGGAAAAAGTTCGCGATGCCTTTGAGAACGCCAACAACACTCTTGACCAATGACTTTACCGCCTTGGCCAAGTCCGAAGCGAGTTTCTTCAACTGGTCGCCGATCATTTTACCGAGGCGCTTAAAGGCTTTGCCGGCCGCTTTGATTGCCTTTGATATGTTTTTGGTAAGGTTCTTTAGTCCCTTGAGAAGGCGTTTTCCAAAGTCTTTGAGCTTTGAAGCCACCCATTTCAGACCTTTCTGAATGATCTTTTGTGCGAATTTCTTTGCCTTGCTCAATATCGATTTGACGGTCTTTGCGACTCTTCTTGCGATGGATTTGACGGCCTTTTTGATGGATTTGGCAATGGATTTAATGGCTTTTTTAATGCGGCCCCAAAGACCTTTTTTCTTCTTCTTTTTCTTTCGGCTGTGGTTCTTCTCTTTCCGGATTTTTGCATCGCCTTTTTTCTTTTCTTTGTCCGCTTTCTTCTTCGCTTTTTTGAGTTCCTTGTCCGATTTCTTTTGGTCATCGGCGATTCTCTTCTCGGTTTCTTTGCGGACGCTTCGTGCCTCGGCGGTATTGTGCTTGCGCTGTTGCTCTAAGTGGTCGTCGATGGTCGCCTTGCTCTCGTCTTGCTGCGCCTCCACTTGATCTTGCATCTTGTTGAGGGAGCGGTCTTGCTCTTGTTCTGCGTTGCTTTGGAGTTTTTCCGCTTCTGACATCGCACCGGAGAGTTCTTTCTCTTTCTTCGCTTCTTTGTCGTCTTTTGCTTTTTGAGAATCTTTCCGAATTTGAGCCAATGATTTGGATGTGGTTTTGTGGAGTTCAGAAGAGGCCGCGGCCTTGATTTGTGGTTCCGCATTGGATTCCACGAAGTCCTTCATACCGCCTTCGAGCTCTAGGTTTACACCAAAGTTACCGCTCAGATCTGTTTGCAGAGACTCTTTGGCATTCATTTTTATCGGCTGGTAATCGATCTGTGAGACGCTCTTGTCGAGCAGTTTGCTCTGCTCCTTGGCGGACTTTTCCGATGCTTTTTGGGCTTCCGCGGCTTTGTCTTGGGCTGCGCTCGGTTGATCCATGTTGCTGGTCGATATCGAAACATTGCCGACTTGGGGAACGCCTGGAATGGTCGGGGCTTGATCGGCTCCTTCCAGTGAAGCATCGAGTTCGGGGAGTTCTCCGCTTTCCTTGGCATCCGCCTTTGCTCCAGCGCTTTCCAAACTTCCGCCCAGGGCCGGAATTCGGTTCACCAAATCGATGGGCTGCATGGACGTCACGTCATTGATAACCTCATTGGCGTCGACTCCGGATGTCCGTACGGGAGCAGGAATGGGAGCGTGACGTGGTTTGGGAACCGTGATGCGGGTACTGGGCTCTGAAATGGAAATGGCGATGGGCTCCGTTTCCTTTGGCCCTGGATCGGGTTTTACGCCCGCTGCTTCCGCCATCTCCTTCTCGTTGGGAACAGAAGTATCTTCGTTGACAATGGTGTTTTGATTTTCATCGACCGCTTTGTTTTCGTCAGCGTTGATGAGATCCAGTTCTTTTTGTTCTTCGGGCGTTAATGGGGGATTGCTGTTGCTCGATTCCGAGGAACCCTTCTTGGATGCGCCGAGTTTCATTTTCTTTCTGATCTTTGGACTCAGCTTTTTCGCGGCTTTGATCGCTTGTGGCCCAAATAGCTGCTCGGCTGCTTTGGCTTCTTTTTCGTTTTCGTTCTTCTTGCCCTCGGTCAAATCCTGTAGGGTATGGACGATTTCGTGGGCGAGGACGGGAAGGTTGAAGCCCGCTTTGCTGACAACGATCTTCGTGCCGTGTGCAAGAGCGACCGCACCGGCTGCCTTACAAGCAAGTTCTGCGATCTGACCCTGAACAATGCGAATTTGGCTGAAGTCGAGCGGAAACTTGGCGGAGAGAAGATTGACCCATTTCTTTGAGAGAGGCTGTCCGGGTAACTCAAACGCTTCTTTGATGTACTTCTTGTCTTGTCCGATTTTGATCTGGCTCGCGATGGCGCTCAGCTTTTTCGCATGGATCTCTTTGAGGTTGATTTCACTGCCGTCGCTCTCTTCCGATTGCTGTTGTTTCGGCTTGTATCCCTTCGGCTTCTTGGTATAGTCGAAGCTGTTTATGACGAGAACCAAAATCTTACTCCATTTCGCGCCGTCAATACCAGAGTCGAGCCAATCGGTCAGATCGTTCACAGAAGGATAGCTACCGTTTTGCTCTTTGTAGGCATCGGCCAGTAATTTGCGTCTTTCGTAAGCCTGGAAGTGTGGATTGGGGTTTTTGACGGATTCGACAAGCTCGACGAGTCGAAGTTCGTGGTCCTCATATACAACATAGTCATTGATTTGGGAGAAGAGTTTGGCCTTTGCGGCGGGGGAGAGCTTACTCAACAACCCGGTTTCTTTCATCTCCTGTACCGCTTTCGCTGCATTGTCATCGCCAGCCATATCCAATACGTTCAGGATTTCACCGACGAGACCGGTTTCTACTTTTGGTGGCAAGAATGTGATTTGATCCCATTTTTCAAATGAATGAATGGTGACTCGTTGCTTCTTTCGAGAATCGAATTCGACGCCCAGCTTGGGATCCCATTTTGCAATGTTGTAGGATGCAAGTGGTAGGTTATACTCCATTTTCTCATTGAGAACGGCCAAGTATATATAAGCGCCGACAGAGCCCATCGCGGATAAGGTAATCTCTGGGCCGATCTTCGCCTCTCCTTTACAGAATGGTTCGCCGGAAGGCAGCACCACGCCGACTTGGGCGGATAATTCAGCATTGGCGTTGGCCTCTGCTTTTAATTGAAGCGAGCCTTGAATCCCGATGCTCGCAATTCCTGCAAGGCCGGGGCCAAGACCAACAGAAGCGGTGCCCGCAACCTTCGCACCCAATTTCATATATCCCTTCGCGCTCACCCAGAGCTCATCCATTTTTCCTTCTGGATTCCATTCGAGGGCGGCTTCTGCGCCGTAGTCAAACTCTAATTTGGCGGACAGGAGGCCTACCAAGCCAGCAATGGGGAAGTCTTGATTCCAGTCTTTGGAAAGATTGGCTCCCTTGCCGTATAGATCTAATTTGCCATCTTTGAGACCGTCGCGAACGGCCTCGGAGCGATCGCCATCACTGTCTTGGAGAATCCCGCTTTTCTCTTCTCGCGTGAATCCTCTATCCGTGGTTTCACCAGAATCTTCATCGTCTTGGTCGGCGGTGATCTGCCGGTATAAGTCGGTTTCTTCTTTGATGTTCGATTCGATTTTGAAGGGTGCTTCTTTGGTCTTTCCCAGTGCATAGGATGCGTTGGGAACATCTTCCCCCGCGACGGGCTTCCATGGGGATTTCTCATTCTTCCGCGAAACAATTCCGAGTCTCGATTCTTCGGCAAATTGCATGTTTTCGTATTCTCGGATGACTCCCGCGATGACTTTTGCATCATCATTGATGGCGGTAACACCGTCGTTGAGCGGACCGGTTGCTTTTTGGAAGGAAAGCGGTTTTTCCTTTGGCTTTGGGAACTGGGTTACGTTGGGTCGCTGGGACGGTATGGGTTTTTGGGCTGGACCCTTCGACGGATCTTCGATGACTCCGAAGACGTATTTTGCCGTATCGAGCCATTTTCCGGTACACGTCGTCCATCCTTTTGAGTGATGATAGTACGAGTATTTTCCGTTTGCGCTTTTGAAAAAGGTTTCTTTGAACTTTCGGTTGGTGTTGGAGAAAACCACAACGCCGTTGGGTACCTTCTTGGATTGGGAAGCCTTTTTGAGATTTGGACCGAGTTTTTCAGGATTCTTTTCTGATTTATCATCCACGAGACTCTCTGCTGCCTCTGCCTCTTTTTCATTTGCGTTGTCGGCGGCATCAGAGAGGTTTTGAAGTGTGTGCGTTAGTTCGTGTGCAATCACTTTTTGATTGTATGAGCCTGCGGCAACCACGATCTTTACACCATCGGTAATCGCTTCTGCACTTGCTATCTCACAAGCTGTATTTGCCTCTGGACCTTGGATGATTCGAATATTGTCAAAAGAGACGCCAAACTTTTCGGAGAAGATGGTCTTCCAATCTTCTGGTAGAGGATCCCCTGGTAGGGTGAAGGCGAGTTCGATTTGTTCGAGTTCATTCGGATCGGTGATCTCTTTTCGAATAGGCGTCAGACTCTTTCGGTTCTTCTTCTTTCCTCCTTTCTTCTTCATTGCTTTGCGTTGACTTGGTGGCTTACGATTCCCTTTCGCACCATCTGCAAAGGCTATTAAAGTATCCTTTCCTCTTCCACCCCTTTGTTTGATTCTATCGCGACCTCTTCCACCTTTGGCTTTGAGCCTATCGCGTCCTTTACCGCCTTTTTGATTGATGTTGTCGTCGCCGTCGCCACCGTTGGCTTTGAGTCTATCGCGTCCTCTTCCACCTTTTTGATTGATGTTGTCATCGCCATCACCACCGTTGGCTTTGAGCCTATCGCGTCCTCGCTTTCCTTTTTGCTTGATACTATCGTCGCCGTCACCACCTTTGGCTTTGAGTCGATTGCGTCCTCTTCCACCTTTTTGCTTGATATTATCGTCATTGTCGGTGCCGATTTCGGTTTCGAGCCTCCCCTTTTTCTTCTTTCTGTTTTTCTTGTTCTTCTTGTTCTTCTTGTTCTTCTCGTGCTTTTCGTCTTCCTTCTCTTTCTTTCTAGAGAAGCCGTCGCCTTTTTTGAAGAGCTCCTTACCGTTTTCATCGACAATGCTGAAGTTCTCAACCTTCTTAATGTTGATGATGGTTTCACCTATCTTGAACTTGGTCTGATTGATTTGCTCAACCTTTTCACCGTTGGTTTTAATAAGAGCCTGGTCTTTTCCTTTTCCACCATTGATGGTGACTTTGTCCTTGCCTTTACTGACTTGATAGATGATGGTGTCACGACCTCTCCCTGCATTCAGTTTGATTATATCGTTCCCTTTTCCACCATTTACCTTGAGTCGGTCTCTTCCTTTTCCACCTTTCTGCTTGATGTTATCATCGCCATCACCACCTTTGGCGATGAGCGAATCGTTTCCTTTCCCGCCTTTTTGCTTGATGTTATCATCGCCGTCGCCACCTTTGGCTTTGAGCGAATCGCTTCCTTTCCCACCTTTTTGCTTGATATTATCGTCGCCATCACCACCCTTGGCGATGAGCGTGTCGTTTCCTTTCCCACCGTTTTGTTTGATTAAGTCGTCACCGCC
>JAYYRF010000380.1:0-5674 GCA_036127535.1 Myxococcota bacterium
CAAAAATAGCTGTTTAAAATACTCTCGCAAAGATTGTGAAGACCATATGAAAGTCTGCCAATCCGTCTGTATCCCCCTTTACAGAGGCGATCTCACCAACTGATTTCAATCCGACCATCAGCCGCCACACCGAAGGTCGCATCGGCCTGTCCGGTTCCGAAAACCGTGGGGGTCGGATCGTAAGCGCGTGCACCGCCTTCACCCGCGCCTTGAGAGAGAATGGCGTTGCCCTGTATGGAGCCACTACCAGCTTCGATGTAATTGGCCAATGAGCTGGAATCGACGTACGAGGAACCACCGCCGCCACCGCCGCCGCAGTACGTCCAAATGAAACCGCCGCCACCACCACCGTAATAACCGGCACCACCGGCACCACCGCCGCCGTTGCCTTGACTACCGCCTGCTTGCCATTGCACCGCGCCACTGCTCGTCGAGCAATTTCCAAAGCTTCCAGAGGCGTCCCCCCCTTCGAGATAGGTTCCCGCTACACCGTAGCAAGGATAATCTGCGCTTCCCATATAGCCACCACCGGTACCACCAGCAGATTGGGTTCCACCGCCGCCACCGTAGGCCGCTTGACAATAGCTGTTGGGGCTCATCTGATGACCGATTAAGTCTTGACCACCTTCGCCTGTGTTTGCACCACCAGCACCACCACTACCACCAATGTAGGAGTTCCCGCTGTTACCGTCGGAGGCACCACCACCGCCACCCGCAGCGATCGCCAACAACGTTCCATTGTGCCACACCATCGAAGCACCGCCCCCTTCACCGAAATTGGATCCGCCTTCGGCAACCATTAGCTGCAGCACATCTCCGGCCGACACGTTAAAAGAAGCGCTAACATACGCGCCGCCACCACCCGTTGCCATTTCCTGAGAGCCTCCAGCACCTCCGCCTCCCCACAGCATCACCGAAAACTGACCCACGTTGGCGGGTACCACCAATTCAAATTCCCCGGGAGAGGCATACGTTAGGGAGCTTTGCGTTACCAAGTCATCCCCGTCGCAATCTTGATCTACGCCGTCATCGGCAACTTCCGAAGCGTCGGGGTTGATCGTTGCATCGTTGTCATCGCAATCGTCCCCGCCAGAATCCGTCGCTTGGTGACCATCGCCGTCTTGATCGTAGTCGTCGTTTTCAGCACAATCCGAATCGACCCCGTCGTACCACGTGTCGGGCGCACCGGGATAGATGCTGTTATCGTTATCGTCGCAATCCCCTTCTTCGGTGGTAAATCCATCGCCATCGGCATCTCCGGTTGGCTCCGTACTGGGATCAGACGTGGGTTCACCCGCAGGTTCGTCAGATGGTTCGTCGGACGGTTCATCGGCGGGTTCGGTAGACGGCTCGGTGGTTGGTTCGAGAACCCCGCTGTCTTCGTCATCGAGACAAGCTTCCGAACCCGCACAGTCTTCATCTTCGCAATCGAAAAGACCGTCTTGATCGTTGTCCGCATCATCACTGCATTCTCCGGGCTCGTCACCCTCGTATAAAACGTCTTCTTTTTCGATGAATACCGAGTCGGAGCAAGCCCAAAATAAGAATAAAAAATGCATGAAAACCTCACGAGAAAGGAACGAGGAACAACGACTCGTTCTAATGGAATGTATGTATTCTGTCAGACCCGACCTTGTACAGTATATTTTCTGCTTGCGATATCAGTAAACCGTACGGCTCGCAAGCAAAACGCTGGAGATATGCCGTAGAAAGCGGACGGTTGATCGCTTTCATTCAATCTTGTGCATCAAAGGTGTCGCGGTCTCGATCTTTTCCCCACCAAAAGAATTTCCATCAAACCATACCGTTTCTTTTGTGCTCGCCGTATCCCAGGCAACATCTCGCAACCAATGGAAGGCGCCGCGATGACTAGCGAACGAAGAGATACGTTGTAGCCGTATCATATCCGCCACTTCCGTCGTACACTCGGTTACAATTCGCATCAAAAAGGGCGTTCGTCAAATCGACGTCCCAGTTTCCAGGGCCACCGGGACTTGCCTTATCGGTCCACTTCGGCGAACTCACGCTATCCGTCGTGGGTGGCAAGCTACTGGAAGAGCCGCAGTTGTCGGTTAATGAGACAAAGTGAGAGGAAGAGGTATACGGCAAAATATTGTTGCTGGAGTCCAAAGCCGAACTGGGACTCGTATACTTCCAATCGTAACTAAGAGCGGGCGTTTGGGTGAAAAATTGATTGACCAAACGGATCTCGGAAGGTTCGAAGTTGGTCCATTTATAGGGAATGTTACACTCCTCTCCCACATTGACGGACGTTGTAGGGTCAATGTCGCACGCGGTGAGGGAGGTATCTAGGGGACCATTGTTCGAATGTGAAGACTGGTGATGCATCTTCCACACAAGCGTCCAACCACCGCTATCGGTACTCATATCGCAGTAGACGTCGACTTCACCGCTGGTATCGGTTTCAATCGAGTAGACACCGCTGATCGATGTCGGTTGCTCGGCCAGTAATTCAGCACAGGAATTGTAAACACACTGATAGACGTCGGGATCGTCGTCATCGCAGTCCGTGCCTCCACAACTTTGATCGGCATAGCCATCTCCGTCGGCGTCGTTGTCGACGTTTCCATCGCAGTCGTAATCCGATCCATCACAAGCGAGATTGGCGTTGGGATGATACAGATCGTTGCTGTCGTCGCAGTCTCCCCCTGCGGAGACGTAGGTGGAATCCGGTGCATCGCACGCCATCACAAAGACATCGTCATCGCCGTATTCATCGGCGTCTCCGTCGTAGTAGTAGGTGCGATGGGTCGTGGTATCAATGGCCACATCGTCGTCGTCGACATCCCCGTTGCAGTTGTTGTCAATGCCGTCGCAAATCTCAGTGGCATCGGAATTAACCGCCATATCGGTATCGTCGCAGTCGCTATCGTCCATAATGTATCCGTTGGGCTGATCGCACTGGATGAGCGTGAAAGTACTGGAACCATAGCCATCACCATCGTAATCGATGCTCCACGTCGATACATCGATGGCGCTATCCTCATCGGTATACCCATCGCAGTTGTTGTCGGATCCGTCGCAGTACTCATCGGCGCTCGGGGAAATGCTGTCGTCAGAATCGTCACAATCGTCACCGCTGACGGCATAGCCGCTTGGCGAAGAACAATCCAAAACGGTGACAGCGGCGTCGCCGTGTCCGTCACCGTCGTAGTCAAAATAAAAGGTTTCTGCATCGACGGCGTCTTCTCCATCGGCGATTCCGTTGCAGTCGTTGTCGAAGCCATCGCAAATCTCGGTGGCAGAGGGATATACGGCGGTATTGTCATCATCGCAATCACCACCTTGCAAGGAAGCGTTGCTCGGGAGCGTACACGCAGATTCTTGGTTGTCATCATCGCCAAAACCATCGCCGTCCGAATCGACGAAATACGCAATCGGGTCACTGGGCTGGTCGTCGATCGCATCGTTGCAGTCATCGTCCAAACCGTTACAAACCTCAACGGCTCCGGAAAAGACGTCTTCGTTGTTGTCGTTACAGTCATCGGAATTGCTCACATAGCCGCTCGGATTCGAACAAGAGAGCACCGTTTGATCTGGATTTCCATAACCATCACCATCGCTGTCGGCGTAGTAGGTATCTGCGTTTAGGGCTCCGTCCTCGTCGATTTGACCGTCACAGTTGTTGTCGAAGCCATCGCATGATTCGGTGGCACTCGGATTGAAAATGTTGTTGAGATCGTCACAGTCACCATAATTGCTCACATAACCCGTGGGCTCACTGCAGGCTGTCGTTGTCGCATCGGGATTTCCGTAGCCGTCTTGGTCGGAATCTTGGTACCAAACGTCACCGTCGACGGCACCGAGTTCATCGATATCGCCATCGCAATCGTTATCGACGGTATCGCAGTATTCATCGGCACCGGGGTGGATTTGGGTATCGTTGTCCGCGCAGTCGTCGGCATTGGTCACATAGCCCACCATGAGTTCGCAGGCCTCTGCGGTGTTATCGGGATCACCGTAACCGTCCTCGTCGCTGTCGGCATAAAAAGTCGTGGTGGCGCCTTCATCGATCTCGTCGTTGCAGTTGTTGTCGATCTCGTCGCAGATCTCATTCGCGATGGGCGATATCGAAGCATCGCTGTCGTCACAGTCACCGTCGATGGTCGAGAGTCCGATTTCGGGGGAGCAACCTTGTACGATGCTGTCGGCATCGCCAAAACCGTCGCCGTCCTCGTCCATGTAGAATTCAATATCGAGATTTTCGTCGATTTCACCATTGCAGTCGTTGTCGAGACCGTCACAGAACTCTTCACCGCCCGGATAGGAGTCAGCCGATGTATCATCGCAGTCGGAGCCGTTGCTAACATAGCCATCAGGTACCTCGCAAGCTTCCGTCATAATCTCAGCATTGCCAAAACCATCATCATCGGAGTCAGCATAAAAAGTGGTCTGTACTCCCTCGTCAGCGGTACCATTACAGTTGTTGTCGATACCATCACAGGTCTCTTCCATACCGGGATGAATGAATTCGGAACTGTCGTCACAATCCTCCTCGGCGGTGTAGCCGTCACCGTCTTGATCGACAACGATATTTTCCTCGTTGGGTTCGGTATCCTTTTCCGTACTTTGGCAGGCAAAAAGAGCGCTCAAAAATAACAATCTCATGATGTTCTCCTCGGTATGACATCAAGATATCAACAAACGCTGCAATTTCACCGTCAAAAATCCTTTTATCGTCAACAAATCCCCCGAAAGCTGAAAGCGACCGATGAAAAAATCACTCTCTTCCTTCCATCGAGAACGACGCTGGACAGCAACAATAATTGTCTCTGCAGCCCATGTATCAACGTTGTCAAGCGCTTAAGAACGCTCAATGGAAACCCGATTTATCGATACATGTATATCTCGTGCTACACGAAGGATTCATTTAAATGTTATGGTGTTCATGCTGCGAAACGCGGAAACGAGCACTTTTTTCGAAAAGAAATGAATAAAAATGGAACCTTTTATACAATCAAAATATCTATCCTTCAGAGGTCTTCCATGATTGTATCGCTTCTTTTTGCGTGTGTAGAACAGCCCGACACATCCCATTATTCCTATCCCCAATCGTTCCAAAATGAATCGTTACAGTGCGGTGACGTGGTCGCAACCCACAACAATGTGAACGTCTACAGCAATGGTATGGGCATCAATTCCTGCGCGGAAGGCCGGCATATGTCCGAAGACAATTACTCTTATGGTTTGCGCTGGCAGTGTGTTGAATTCGTTCGCCGCTACTACAAAGACCACCTCAACCATAAGATGCCGGTACGTTGGGGACATGCAAAGGACTACTTTGCCGAAGATATAGGACATGGGAAGCGCAACCCAGATCGCGATTTGCTTCAATACCGAAACGGACGATCTGAAAAGCCCAAAGCCGACGACTTATTGGTGTGCCCCAACATGGCATTGGGATACGGGCATGTTGCAATTATTAAAGCGGTCGGCGGAGATTACGTCGAATTGATTCAGCAAAATACACGCTATGCCATCGAAAAAAAGAAGCTTTACCAAACAAACGGAAACTGGACGATTGAAGGCGGTTGTGCCGGATTTTTACGAAAAGAAGGATAAAAAACACCCTATGAGGGAACAAGGGGCAAAATAAACTCCTCGGCCTCCAAAAGAGCTTCCACACCCCGGCACGGTGTGCCCAGGAAGATGT
>JAYYRF010000381.1:0-4705 GCA_036127535.1 Myxococcota bacterium
ATCGTCTACAGACCTTTCAAAGACAAAGCGCCGATTTTATGGATGAGAATCGTCCGACTTTCTAATGGCTACGGATCGCTTTGTTCCAAACGGTATCAAACCGTCGAAAGACCGTTTTTATATCATACGTTGTGCAACAAAGTTGGTGGCTGGCCTGGCCTTGTCGAGTACGCAGGGTGGTATCTTGGGCGAGTTTTCGAACATCTCGTATCAAACCTTCGTGGTCGGAAGCGGGATTTAAAAATCCGTTCTTTGGTGGTACGATGACCTCGGGAATCGCACCGGCAGGGCTCCCGACAACGGGGAGTCCTGCCGCCATTGCTTCGAGCATCGAGTTGGGAAAGCCTTCGCTATGCGACGGGATTAAAAAGATGTCTGCTTCCGGATAGTATTTCTCTTTGAGATCTTTTCGGGGTAGACTCCCTTGCACATCGATCATGTCGCTGAGTCCCAAGTGCTGCACCCGCTCTCTGACTTCGTTACTGGCCGCTAAGAACTGAAAACGCACAATGCCGCGAAGGTGTGGCGCCGCTTTTAAAACGGTGTCTATACCCTTCCTTTTTGCCTCTGCGGTACAGATAAACAGTGCAACGGGTACAGGATTGTTTCGAATTGGGATGGGGGGGGGCGTGGGAACGGCGTTGGGGACAATATTCAAGCGTTCTGCATCGGTCAAAGAAGAGAAGAACTCTTTCCAATTGTCCGACTGTACAACGATTTGGTCGGGCTGTTTGAGAAGCCAACGGATCAGATCCTTTTCTTGGGTGCTACTTTGTTCATAGAATTTATCAAATGCACCTCCGAATCGTACAACCACGGGCTTACCGAGAGCCTTTGCGATTAGCGTATACACGCCCGCCTCCCAAAAACTGTAAAAGTCCGAGGATTGGATCTGCACGACGTCACAACCTCGAAGCGCATTTGGATATCGTATGACATTCCACCCGGTGATCGCAGAAGCTTGTATCATTCTTCGTTTGCTCGACTGCAAAAAAGCCTTGTAATTGTGACTGATATTCTTTTCTTTTTTCGGCGGACGAGAGATATTGAACGGTTCCAATTGCCATCGTTCTTTTAGATCCGAGTGAAAAATCAAGTTGCGTTGAAAGGTGACTACACCACCAGCCGTTGCAGAGAAAGGACCGACAACAAGGGTTTTGGGTAGAGACATATTTTTTTCCGAGATATATATGCGTTGCAGCATAACCGATGGAGATGATAGATGTGGGATCGAATTCGCTGGCGTATCAACCGGTTGATGTCAATGTCGCCCCAAGAGATTCCGCATCGTATACAAGAGCGTTGGCGAATGGGACGGGATGCATCTTTCCACGCATCCCCATTACCGGCCATGTTCGAACATCGTCCTCTTCCCAAATGGCCGGTCGACTTAACCATCGATGCTTCCTCTGAAATCTTGAGGGGTGCCGACGAGATTTTATCGGATCGTTTGTACTTGCTCGGTACCCACTGGCCCAGGGAAAAACATTGGGCGTGGGGCTGGGATCCACCGACCGATTCGATGTGGCCAATGAAATGGGCGCACGACATCGATTTTCGACACAGCGCAAACGGACGCGATATTAAATTTGCATGGGAGCTACTCAAGCTGCAGCACATTCAAGTCCTAAGTTGGTCTTCTCTTGCCGGTCACGATACGGCAAAGGACTATGCGATCGCGGGATTGAATTCGTGGCTTGATTGGCATCGTCCTTTTTGGGGGATTGGGTACGCATCCGGCATCGAGTGTGCGTGTCGGATCTTCTCGTTGGTTTGGAGTGCGCAGGCGCTCTCTCCGATACCCGTTTCTTTGCATCGGCGGATATGGAGTGCGCTGCATCAACACGCATCGTGGCTTCGTCGCTATCCATCCTTGCATTCTTCTGCCAACAATCATCGTGTAGCAGAAGTTGCAGCACTGTTGCTCTTGGAACGATTGACGCCAGAACTTCCCGAAGCGGATCCCGATGGAAGGGAAGTCGAGTTTCTTTCCTTGATAGAATCTCTTTTCTACGACGATGGTGTATGTGTCGAGCAGTCGATTTATTATCAAGCTTTGGTCATGGAATGGATGCTGTACATACAGCACATTTGTCCCAATATTCGCCAAGATCTTCAAGCATACTTGGCGCGCGGAGCCCAGTTTCTCTCCTCCCTTTTTGATGAAGAGGGGCATTATCCAGATATTGGGGACGGGGATTGTTCGGTGGTATTGCGCTCGCAGATGGCGAATGAAAATTTGCCGATGTCCGTTTGTGGCGCCGCGGCGATTCTCACAGGTCATTCGGAGTGTATTCCCACAGCCTATCGAGCGGACTTACGCTTATCCCTCCTCGGTTTGTCTATGCCACAGAGTACGTTGCAGGTCTCTTCACGCTGTTTTCGCCAAGGTGGGTATAGCGTTTTACAACACGGTTCCACGAAGGTCGTTTTCGACAGCGGGCCTCTCGGTTATCCCGCTACAGGAGGGCACGGCCATGCCGATGCACTATCGGTATGGATGCATGATGGGGGACAACCGATTTGGATCGATTGGGGAACCTATCGTTATAATGGTTTGGAGAATCGACGTGCAGAAGCACGCTCCACGGCTTCTCACAATACCGTTACGATTGATGGTCGCGATCAAAGCGTGATGTCCGGAGCGTTCAATTGGGGGCGTCGGGCACGCGCAACGCTGGTCTTTGCGGATTTGGATCAACAGATTGCATGCGGAGAACACGACGGATATGAGTGGATGCACCGAAGAACCGTACAGGTTCGGGAAGAGATGATTGAGATTCAGGATCAACTCTCTCAGAAGCCCAAAGGCGTCATTCGGGTTCATTTTTTACTGGCCTCGGGTTTTGCTGCGGATGAGTGTGACGGCGGATGGCGTATCTTTTGGAACGGTGAAGAAGTTGCGCAATTTCTGCTTCAGAATCCGCACTTTTTTCCGAAATGCAAGCAAGAGGTTCATTCGGGCAAGGAATACAATCGTTTGCACAAAACCTTGGCGCTCTATTGGGAAGGTCGAGAGATGCAGTCTTGGAAAATACAGTGGATTTGGAAGGCAAAACCGTGGAGGACTCGATGAATCGAATCAATTTTATGGGGGTACCCATCGACGCCATATCGATGGAAGAGACCGTTCGGATCATTGTCGCGCGGATAGAGCGACGAGAGTTATCCCAGCACGTAGCCATCAATCCCGGAAAGATCATCCGAATGATGGAGGACCCCAACATCCGGAAGATCGTTCGCGATTGCGAGGTGATCTCCGCAGATGGAATTGGCGTCGTATGGTTTTCTCGGCTCTTGGGCGATCCCATCCCGGAGCGAGTGACGGGAATCGAGCTCATGGATCGATTGTTGGCGGTTGGGGAGAAGAAAGGGCTTCGTCCATACTTCTTGGGCGCGAAGCAAGAAGTGGTTGAAGGGGCGGTCGCTCATTATCGAGAACGCTTTCCAAATCTACGTTTTGCTGGCTATCGCAACGGGTACTTTTCGTCGGAAGAGGAGGAGAGTATTGCAGAGGACATCAGGGCTTCGGAAGCCGATATGCTTTTTGTCGCGATATCTTCCCCCAAAAAAGAAGAATTCCTCGGTCGTTGGAGAGATGTGATGAAGATTCCGTACATTATGGGCGTGGGAGGAAGCTTTGATGTGGTTGCAGGAAAGGTACAGCGTGCCCCCGCTTGGATGCAGCGCGCTGGACTTGAATGGTCCTATCGATGGATACAAGAGCCCAAACGCATGTTGCGTCGTAATTTGGTGGACACGCCCAAGTTTGTTGTGTTGGCATTGGCATCCAAGATAACGGGCTTAGAAGTACCGGAATAGTGTGCGAGCGCAGTTCCCACCTCTTGAAGTGACCGCGGGATGATGCTATAAAAACGTACAATTTTAAGAAGGTGGTGATTCGTGAAAACGATAAAAAGACTTCGAATTGCGGCTTTGATCGAGGGGTGGTCTTACCTCTTGCTCCTCTTCATCGCGATGCCGCTCAAATATGCAATGGGAATCCCTTTGGCGGTGCGCATCGTTGGTTCGGCGCACGGTTTGTTGTTTACATTGGTCGCCTTTTTGCTCTTGCACGCATGGCTGGACAAAAAGATAACGCTGGGCTTTTCCATTCAGGTTTTTATTAGTTTGATCATACCGTTTGGAACATTTTTTATGGATAAACGACTACGGCAATTGGAAGAGTCGTGATACATAGAATGTCCGTTATTCACTTTGGGAGCTACTCGTGTCGTTCACTGTCGTCGCGCTCTATAAATTCGTATCTATAGACCCCAAGTCCCTGCAAGAACCCATCAAGGCGCAATGCGAGCGGGAGGGGATAACCGGCACGCTTCTTTTGGCGAATGAGGGTATAAACGGCACCATTGCGGGAACCGAAAGAGGCATAGATGCCATATTGACCTATCTTCGTTCGCTCCCTCCGTTCGCGGACTTGGAGTACAAACTCTCCCATGCAGCAGAAAAGCCATTTTATCGTCTCAAGGTTCGTTTGAAAAAAGAGATCGTAACCATGGGCGTCGCTGATATCGATCCTACAGAGCGGGTTGGAACATACGTCTCTGCAGAGAACTGGAACCAGCTGATATCCGATCCCTCGGTGGTTCTCATCGATACACGAAATGATTATGAGTCTTGTGTTGGTTCCTTTGAAGGGGCGGTCTATCCCAATACGAGAACCTTTCGCGATTTTCCGAAGTGG
>JAYYRF010000382.1:0-31702 GCA_036127535.1 Myxococcota bacterium
CGTAGTGAATATAAGATTGCGCATCGAGAGATCGGTATAGATGACGCAATTCTCGCGGCGTCATGGGACTCACTATATTTTGAAATAATGATTTGCGAATCTCCGGCGCTATATTTTCCGGCCCCCAAAGCATGTGATCCAGGTGGGCAGGGGTTTTGTTAAACAGTGAAACGAGTCGAGCCAAGAAAGGGGTCGGGACGGTAAAAAATGCATATTGGGATCCTTTTTGCGCCAAATGCAAGAGAGCTTCCTTGTGCTGGAAGTCAAAGGGGGTGCCGACAACTGCAATGGTAGAGAGTGCTTCGCTTGTATGATGACCCATGTAAGATATCAAAGCCATTCCACCGAGAGAGTGCCCAATATATGATGGCTTGGAAGGATTTTGCGAGGAGATGTACGAAACAGCCGCTTCTATATCGTAGACGCCATAGCTATCGATGCTCCAGCCGCTTTTTTGTTTTACACCCTTGGCATCGTATATGGCATTTCCATGTCCGCGAAAGTCCATATTATATACATCAAAACCTTTTTGAGATAGGTATCTCGCCAAGGAGTATTGCTCATTCAGATCCCAAAAGCGGTGGTTCGAAGAGATGCCGTGGGCAATGAGTACTGGACGACCATCTGCGGGATATCTCTTTATGCAGATAGCGGCTCCATCTTTGGTTTCTACCATTACGAAGGAAGGAGGCTGGCAAGGATTTGCGCTGGCGCACAATGTTCCGATAAGGACGACAAAAAAGAGTATCATCGTGCAACTCTCCTCAACCATTGAAGGAGTATCTTTGTCGTAGGAGGATGCGACAAGATCTCATTGCTGTTCGGTTCGATGCGGTTTAGATTGAGTGGGCCTGGCCGGAAAAAAGTGTGGTTGGGGTGGAGAAAGGGACGAATGCTTTCAGGCGGGGCGACGTTATTGATGTTGCTGGTTGCGGCCCAAATCGGCATAGAAATGTTCTCGATAGATGGACGGGGTGGATTTCGGCAAAGAGAGACGATGTAGTCTCTCCATAGAGGGTTACTCTCTCGCAGCGCAGGGTCTCCCAACATCTCCCATAGCTCGTCCTCATCGGTCTCTTGCAATGCTTGCTCGAGAGCCGGTGCGCAACGATGGTTCAAGGGACTGGAGAAGAGTGCCAAAGCCATGATCGTACCGACGGGTGCGATGTCTTGCACGATGAGGCTACCCGCGAAGTCATGACTCACTACGATGGGAGCTTGGGAAAAAGAGGTGATTGCATTTCTACTATCGGCAGAGACAGACGCAGAGGTTTGTGTTTCATAGGGGAAGTGTAGCGTCCAAAGGTTAAATCCTTCGCTCCACAGGGAAGATAACAGCGGATCGAGATCTTCCTCGTTCCAGCCCGGACTGATCACGACGAGAAGAGGCGTGTGGGACTGGGTTTGGATCCGCGACAAATATTTTTTCAGGCTTCCTCTTTGTGGTTGAGCCCAAACAAGTGCGAATAAAAGAAAGAGCATCGTTGTAAATGAGATGATAATGTTGCTGTGGTCTTGTATCTTTTTTTTAGGGGAGAGTCTACATGCGAGAAGAGATCTGGGGGATTGAACACGATGCTCTCAGGCGGATTTCTGACCGTCTTGTTGCAGGAAAACCGTTTACATGGAAGTCCGTTGATGTCGAGCGAGACGATCCGTTCTATCACTTAAGGGCTCTGAACTTCATGCATAGACCGAATATAGACGGGTTGGATGTGACAGTGGTTATACCCACGCAACGTCCGAAATTCTGCATACCCAACGCCTATGAGAATGACAACGTGTTGCTGTTATCCAATCGAGGTGGACCGATTTGGAGTCGGCAAGGAAGGATACTCCGAGTTGCATGGGAAGGACACGCAAAAACGCGAAAGCAGGCATTGCCCCATATCGATACGAAATATGTGTTTTTTACTGTCGATGATGCGATCCCCTTGCGAGGAATGCTCTCTGTACTGGTTCAAGAATTTGAAAAAGGGAACGAGCAATGGGATATTTTATGTCCCAGACAAGTTCCATGGCCGCACGCTTGCCATGTCAGTAAAAATCGGTTGGCACAGTGGATGCCTTATGCACAGCAGACGTATCCGTTCTCCCAGGCGGATCACGTGGGAGCTATGTATCGCACGGACGATTTGCGTCGATGGAAGTTACCCGACGTTCCGATTGCAGAAGATATGTGGTGGTCCAGAGGGAAGAGGATTGGATGTATCCCCCAAGCGACAATCGTACACTCTCATATAAGAAGACCACGAAGCTTGTTTTTTCGGGAATATGCGATATCGCAAGAGCGAGCGAAAATGGGAGAAGATGTTGGTGTATCCTTGCTCGATCCCATTCGGGCATTTTGGCTCGGATGGCAGGAGAGTTCGTTGTATGAAGGCATTAACGGCTTCTCGGAGTGTTTGGGTCGATACTGCGGAGTGACGAGGAGTAAATCGTCCAAAGACATCCCAGGCCGTATCGAATAGACGGGATCGGATCGATGCTGCTGATGGTTTCGCTGTACAGGGGCGGAATGGGAAACTCTTGAATCGAGGCGCCTTTTTGGATCGCCCACACGAGGAGTTGTTGATCGAAAACAAAGTCGTCCGAGAATTGCTCAAACGGAACGGTTTGTAGGAAGGAGCGCTGAAAGATTCTTGCCCCGGTATGCAGATCCGTGTAATGCACTCTAAAATGTCGATTGGCCAACTGGGTTAGGAAGCGGTTTCCCGCCCGTCTCCAGTACGGCATATCCTTGCGCTTTGGATGAATCATTCTGCTACCGAGAAGAATGTCTGCGTCGATCGTCTGCGAGGCCTTAATCATGTGGGGCGCGCTGTATTGCCCGTCACCGTGGATGAGAAAAACTGTTTGGGCTTTCAGTTCTAACGCTCTTCGATAGCCCGTTTTTTGGGCTGCCCCGTATCCTTTATTAATCGGGTGCCGTATGATCTCGACACCGTTGGCTCGGATGTTGGGTTGACTCCCATCATCGATGATCAGAAGATGCAGTTGCGGGTATTCTTGCAAGACTGCGAGTAGAGAATCCAGTGAGTTTTGATAGCCATAGCATGGAATGATGGCGACGTGCATTAGAACTCTTTGGGATGCCAAACATCCCGCAAGGGGGGATGATGTTTCTTTAACATCTCATAGAAGGGGCGATCGCGCAATCGCCAATCCAAACGATCTTCCTTCCTCTTTTTCCATGCATCTCTTGTTTTGCTCCACCCTTCAATATTCCCTAAGATAGCGCCAATGGCGGCTTCTGAGGATGATTGAGAGGCGACGCCCCGGCCAATGGCTGCACCGAGACTTTGCACTATGAAACGGTAAAAAGTCCAAAAAGGTACTTGTAAAAGCAGATGGCGCGGCATGGAGCGAATAATTGCCTGTACCCGATTACGCTCAACCCAGCGTGCTTTTTGACGGGAAGATCGACCAAATGTTGCACCGAGCTTGTGATATACGATGGCTTCTGGTACATACTGAATCGGAAATCCCTTCCGAATTGCACGCAAAGACCAGTCTACATCTTCACCAAAAGAGTGTAAATCTTCATCGAACGCTCCGACCTGCTCAATTACGGTTTTGTGTAGAAGAGCCGATGCTCCGGAAAATACGGGTAAATATTTTGGCAGTTCAAGGGAGGGAAGGGCACCTCTTCCTCTGGCGATATTAAAACCATCCAAAAAAATCCAGTGACCCGCGTTTTCGATTCGACTCGGAGAATTCATGGAGCGGATTTGCGGTTGATAAATCGCCGGTCTAAAAAGTTGTTTTCGCAAGACCTCCACACAGTTGGGTTCGAGACAGGTATCATCGTTGAGAATGAGCCAGTGGCTGTATGGTATAGATGAGATGCCGACGTTTACAGCGTGTGCATAACCTCGAAAACCGTGGGTATATATGCTTTTGTGTGTGAAAAGAGGCTTGCGAAGTGGCGCGCTGTGTACGATGACGATTCGATCAGACGACTGCAGTTGCTTTTCGACGCTTCGCAAGCATTTTTCAAACAGTTCGCCACCATTTCGGGTGATGATCAAAATATGGATCGTCAAGATTTTTTGGCTCCTCTGACAACGGATCGCATGTTTGCGCGCAGTTCTTTTTTGCGAAGTCGAATGGATTTGGGGGTTACCTCGACGAGTTCGTCTTCTGCGATGAATTCTAACGCTTTCTCTAAGGATAGCTTGACGGGCGGCGCGAGAATGAGCTTGGTATCTGCACCGGCTGATCGGATGTTGGTGAGTTGCTTCGCCTTACAAACGTTGATGTTGAGATCATTCTGCTTGCTGCATTCTCCGACGACCATCCCTTCGTATACTTCTGTACCCGTTCCGATAAAGAGTTTTCCGCGCTGTTGTAGCGTGAACAAGGCGTATGCTGTAGAAGAACCGAAGCGATCGGCAACCATAGAACCATTGAGGCGCAACAAAAAGTCTCCGGCGTAGTCGTCCCAGCCGTCAAACAGAGTGCTGATCACACCTTGGCCTCGGGTATCGTTGAGGTATTCTCCTCGAAATCCAATGAGGCCACGCGAAGGAACCCGATAAACGAGTCGAAAGCGCCCGGAATCGTTCAGTTTCATATCGGCCATTTCACCTTTCCTGTGATTTAGCTTCTCAGATACGACACCCATGAATTCTTGTGGAAAGTCCAAAGTGGCGAGTTCGTATGGCTCAAGGGTTCTCTCTCCTTCTTTTTTGAGTTTGACTTCGGGCTTGCTGACCAACATTTCAAACCCTTCTCTTCGCATTTGCTCCAATAAAATAGCGAGTTGCAATTCCCCGCGACCAAAGAGGCGAATTGCATCGGATCGGTCTGCTTCTTCGATCCGAATAGAGACGTTGTGTAACGCTTCTTTCATGAGGCGGTCGTGTATTTGTCTCCCGGTGACAAATTTTCCTTCTTTTCCGCTGAGAGGACCGTTATTGGGTAGGAACAAGACCCCGATGGTTGGCTCATCAATATTAACGCGGGGTAGGGGCTTGGGATTTTCTTTGTCGGTGAGCGTATCTCCGATGTTGAGATCTTCGATTCCTGCTATGGCAGCGATGTCGCCGGCCTCCACCGTTTCGGTTGGGATTCGTTTGAGACCTTCATAGGTGAAGAGTTGACTAATCTTCACGCGCCGGTTGCGCGCTTCCCCCACGAGCAGAAGATCTTGCCCTCGTGACAAGGTACCGTTGAACAGACGTCCAATGGAAAGGCGTCCCAAGTACTTGTCGTGTCCGAGCTGTGTGACCAAAAACTGTGGAATCTCCTCAGAACGAAATTTCGGTGGGGGAACTTCGTTGATGATGAGATCAAAGAGCGGCCTCAGGTCTCCGGGCTCGCACTTGTTCTCGTGGTGTGCATATCCTTCCTTTGCGCAAGCGTACAGCAAAGAGAAGTCGGCTTGGTCGTCGTTTGCGTCCAAATCGATGAAAAGATCAAAAATTTCGTTGTACACTTCTTCTGCTCTTGCATCAGGGCGATCGATCTTATTGATACAAACCAAAACCTTTAAACCGGATTGAAGAGCTTTTTCCAAAACGAAGCGGGTTTGTGGCAATGGTCCTTCTGAGGCATCGACCAATAACAAAGCAGCATCGACCATCTTGAGAACGCGCTCAACCTCTGCGCCGAAATCGGCGTGGCCGGGTGTATCGACGATGTTTATTTTGGTGCCCCCATACCAAATGGCGGTATTTTTCGCCAAGATGGTGATTCCTCTCTCTCTTTCCAAGTCCATGGAGTCCATGACGCGGTCTACAATTTCTTCGTTTTCACGAAAAGTTCCTGCTTGTTGCAACATATGGTCGACCAAGGTCGTTTTGCCGTGGTCGACGTGTGCGATAATTGCGATGTTTCGTAAATCGATACCCATTGTTTTTCCTTGTTGAAAAGAAGATGCTATCTAACCGAGGATTCTCTGTTGTGCCGCTCGGAAATAAAAAAGTCTGACTACATTTGTGTGACAAATGTGGTTATATATATAAGCGTTTGCCATCATGCAGACGCAAATGCACAATTGGGCACCGATGAAAGTTACTTGTTCACAATGCTTGACGGTTTACAACATATCAGAGGATAAGCTGAAAAAAGAGGTCAGTCGTACGACTTGTCGGAAGTGTGGCAATCGAATTGAGATCCGTAGACCATCAGGAATCCCCCGCATGAGCCAAGTAAATCGGTCGCGCTCCAATACTGCTCCACGACGGATCAGTCCTACACCTCAGGCTGTTGCTGACTTTATGAACACCGCCATCCCCAAGCGTCTGAATGATGACGAGAGGACGTTGTTAACTGAAGAGGAGCAAGAGAGGCCGAGACCGAAAGTCGACACAAAACTATCCTTTGGACCCGAACCCGATAAACAAGGATTTTCCGAACCGATGGTGCAAGATTTTTCGCCCGATCCACCGACACAAGAATCACCGGTTTTGACGGCACCGTCCATACGTTCAAAGCAAGACGTATCCAATTTTCCCAATCTGACGACTACGGGTGCCAAGACCATACACGACCCAAATCGCGACTTTTTGTTGGATTTGGTCGTTATTTTTTGCGGAAACATACTCGCTTTGATCGGTTTTGTAAGCATGCTGCTCTTCCGAGATATTTACTTTTCGTTTGGTCTTTCTTTGGTTGGATTTGGTCTTTTCCTAACGATGTTTGTACTCCTCAGTAGTCGATTCGGTTCACGTGATGGCAGTGTGTTTGTGCCTTCGGTGCTTTCCGGATGCATGGCCGTTGTTTTGGGATTTGGATACCATATGACCTACCCCAATACAATACAGCCATGGATTGCCGATCAGAGATCGAATCAACTCAAAGTGGAAGCCATCGAATCAGAATCGTCCGAGGTCGAGCCTCCCCGAAGCGACGAAGAACCCCAAAAATCATTGGAGGAGAAGGTTCCGACCAAAAAGACCAAGCGTCGTGCGGGGAGCAGTGCCACCCAAACGTCCAAGGTCGATTTCGTGCAAGGTGTGCCCAAGGAGGTGTATGAAAAACTCAATAAAACACTTCGTAGCCGTGTGACGAAAGATTCTTCCATCATTCGATGCTTCAAACAAGATTCTGTTGCCCATCAAAATATTCGTGTTTCTCTTACACTGAACAATACGGGAAAGATCTCGAACGTCCAAATGATAGAGAAGCGTTTTCGAGGAGGTTCCCTTGAGCGGTGTCTACAACGAGCCTTTGCCAATATTGAACTATTGCGATTTGAGGGAGACGATATCAAAATTCAGTATCGCTTTTAGAGCTGTTGTATTAGCTCCAAAGAAGAATGGAAACCGTAACGATCAGATACAAGACTCCGTTTAGAAGAATCGGTTTGTCCTTCAACAACGTCTCGTCAGGTGCACCGCCCGCCCCTTGTTCTGATATTAGGTAAATGTACCGAAAGATGCCGTATAAGACAAAGGGTAAGGTGAGTCCAAGCAGGGGCTGAGGACCCAAGATGGTGTACAGCGCGTAAGACAAGATTGCTCCGGAACTGGTGATGGCCTGAAAGTCACGAACCAATTCCACGCTGTAATCCTTGAGGTTCTTACGGGTTTCTCCTCCGTTGCTGTCGAGCAGTAGCAGTTCTCCTCGCCGTTTATTAAAACCCAAAAATAAGGCTAAAAAAGCGGTACATACAATAATCCAAGGACTAATTTTTACATCGATGGCGACCGCGCCTGCAATCACTCTCCAAAGGAATCCAGCGGTGATGAACATGATATCTAAAATGACAATGTGCTTAAAATAAAAGGAATAAGACAAGGTTGTGCATAGATATAGCGCTGTGACGAGCATGAGATATAGGGAGGTTCGGTACGCGCCCCCCAAGCCAGCGATGAGCAAGAATGCGAAAAGCGCGTATGCCATCGGGACAGAGAGATGGCCGGCAGCGATGGGTCGCCGTTTCTTTTTGGGATGTGCTCGATCTGCCTCTATGTCCATTATATCGTTCAGTATATAGCCACTGCTCGATACGGCAAAAAATGCTCCAAAAGCACACAGAGCCTGAACAATGGCTTCAAGGTTCAGGAATTGCTGCGAAAAGATTAGTGCGGCAAACAGAAAAACATTTTTAAACCACTGTTTGGGTCGCATCGCCTTTATGGCTGCTATGGGGAGGCTGGGTTTGGTAGAGATGGGGACTCCTTTGAAACAGGAATAATAAATATTAAGGTTTGGTCGTTCTGCAATTGAATTTCTCTTTGTTCAATGATTTTTTTGTCAGAAAGAACCTCCAAAGTATAGTTTTGTTGTGGAACAAACCGAAGCTGAGGGCTGCTTTGGATGTCTACCCCATTGAGTTGGATTTGATATGCGGGCGGATGAAATACGCGGAGTCGATTTTTTTGTGCCATAAAAGAGCGTTGTCCCAAGAAGAAGCCCAAAAATAAGAACCCCAGCAGCAGTGCCACGAATAAAACCCAACGAAAAATGGGTATCGTTTGTTCTGTCGGTGTAGGTGGCTTCTCTTGGATAGGAGAACTGCTGGGGGGTAGAGCATCTTCGAGCAGCAGCGTGTGTGTATCATCGGACAAGAGCGTTCTGGAGATGTAGGTTGGCTGCTCGTCCCAATCGTCTATGGAATATTGAGCAAGCTGGGCTGAGAGTTCAACCGAAACGGTTGCACTGCAGGGAAAGTGGTGCAGCAGAGCATCGTACATCGCTTTGGGTGAGCGAAACTGCTGCTCTTCTCGTGCGCATGCCTGTTTGGAGATTTGCAAAAGTTTTGGGGGAAGATCGCGTACCAATGAACACAATTCGCCCAAAATTTTACCGCAACTGTACAGATCTTGTGGGTTTCCAGGGCGATAAGAAGGATTTTGAAAGATAGAGTTTTGGGGGAGGCTTAGTGTGGGTTGAAAGCCATGTACCTTGATCGTACCTTGTGGTGTGAGCAGTACACTTTCCATCGTGAGGTTGTTGTGGTAAGTGGATGGGGAACTGTGTCGATTTGCATAGTCGAGCGATTTCAAAATCTCGGTTGTGAGATATACGACTTGTTGAACAGAGAGAGTGGTTTTGTTTTGCAGGAGTTCTTGGAGGGTTATGCCCTCGGTAAATTCGTAGGCAATATACCAAATGTTATTGTGCTGTCCAATATCCAAGATTTGGGTAATGTTCGTATGCAAAAGTCGGGCTTGCATCTTGGCTGCACGCGCAGCGAATTCCCATTCTTGTGGTGAATGAATGAGTCGAATTAAAACATCGCGTCGGAAATCTTGAAAGCGGTTGAGACCAGCAAGGTAGAGATTCCTTTGGTTGGGAATTTCTTTGACGAGGGTGTATTTTCCTGCAATGAGAGACACAGCTTGTCCTTCTTTACCAATTTTCTGATTTACTTAGCTCCGAGAATAACATGTGATTGAGTGCGGCAGATCGTTTATTTAGTAAGACAAGGCTTTTTTGTAGCGGTTGTCTGCGCAGCTTTCGCCGAATGAGATCCAAGTGCAAGGAACCAAGGTACAACTCGGTCCATTCCTCTTGCGAAGCTTGTTCGAGTAGGGGACGTATTTTACCGTCAGAAACTTTTTCCGTCACGGCAGAGAGGAGTTGCGCATACAAAGACAATTCTCTGAATTGATTCTCCTGGGCAAATGTTTTCAGCTTCTTGCATTCTGTAAAGGCCTCTTGGATCTTACCTCCAATCAATAATATGCGTGATCTCTCCATGAGTATGCGACCTTGGGAGTATCCTTCTCGAGCATGTTGTAGAGACTCCGTTGCGCGCTTCAGATCCCCAATCATCCAATACCATCTCGCAAGAGCCGCTGGCCAGTGATCTCGTCTGTGGGCGGAGTGGTTTTTCATCATTTGGTACGCGCGAATCGCTCTTTTCCCCTCCTTTGAACGGCCGGAGCTCACGGCGGCGTCCAGGGTCAGGCTCCACGCCTGGCAAAGCAGATCGAGGTCGTTGAGGTTTTGTCCAATGGAAATCGATTCGTCCAATTTAGAGAATCCCCTGTCGAATTCGCCGCGCTCGATAGAAAGACGCGCTTGTGTAAGGGAACAAAAAGCAATGGTTCGAGGCTGTGATTCGTATCTTTCCATTAACGAAGAGCAAAAAGAAATATTCTGCTTTGCTTTTTCTCGCTCTCCCAACTCGATTTGACAAATGGCGGCGTTGATTAAAAAGCCGGTCTGATATTTGGGCAAGTTCATGCGACGTGACAGTACGATACCATCCCTACAGGCCTGAACAGACTCCTTATGTTTTGATGCGTAGACCAGCAAACCAGAAAGGGTAATTTGCAGTAGGAGTTTCTTTTGTTGGATTTGACTCAGACGCGGTTCTTTGAGTCCTTGAAGAAGCGCATCGCCCAGTTGTATTGCGGTTTGGCACAGCATCAAGCCATCGGGTACCTGTGACTTCTCCAATAGGAACAGGGACAAATGTCGGTACAGATCAAGGCTGAGGTATGGAAGCTTTTCTTTTAGCTGTTGTATCAGCTTTTTTCCATCTGAAACAATGAAAGGGGACTCCTTATCGACTCTCGTTCGGTTGATGAAACGTAAGAATTGAAGTTGAAGTCTTTGTTCTGTTGTGCGACAAAGCTGGGATAAGAGGACAAACTGTTCCTCATAAATAAAGCCCGGTTCGATGTGAAGAGATAAGATAGCGCGAGCATATTCAACGGTAAAGCTACTCTTCTTGGTCTTTTGACAGTCCAAATAATTGAGCCACTTTTTAGCGTTTACGAACTGGTTGCTTTCCACCGCGTGTTCTAAAGCAGCAATGATATGGCGAGAAGGATCTTCCTTTGCACACACCTTGTGATAGGCCACCATATCTTGGCGGGTATGGGACGTGCTGTATCGTTGCCAAGCTTGTGCGGCGAGGCGATGCCTTTCGGTGTCTTCTTTTTGCCCTTCTAGCAAGAGTGACTGCCCGTGGTCTCGAATTTGATACCATCGAACGTCTCCTTTTTTGTGGTGTAGTTCCAATTCTTCCGTTTGGATCAAGGTATCTATGTTCAAACAGAGCAATCGTCCCACCACGTCTGGAAAGGGAGACTCCAAGACACCGAGTGAGCCGTATTCAGAGGGTGAGGAATACCGTTTTAATTCCTCGCCCCTCCACTTCGCAAGTGCTCTCCAAGCCTGTATGCAGCTATGTAAAGGCTTCAAAATCGCTCCGTCAAAGCGAAAGTCCCCTTTTTCAAAAGACTAATGCAGTAGACGAGTTGCAAAGCTCTTCCATAGGGTGTTTTCCTGTTGTTTCGTCCAGCGTGGAATCAATTCTTTGGGCAGGAGATTGGAGTTTTCTCGGCTCGTAATCCAAACGCGCATACCGGAAGGAATTTTTACACAGAGCTTTTGTAGAACGTTGTACGAGAGTGGATCCGCTTTGTGCAAATCCCAAATGACGATGGCGATCGGAGTACATCGAATAAACAGTCTGCGTAGCACATTGGCAATCACATGTGGATCAAACTGTTTTGGTGAGCTCTCAGAGCTTGGAATGGGAAGTTTTGGAGCGATTTTTCGCAGTATCGCGATGTCTGATCCCGCGAGTTGTCTGCGTTCTTCCTTGCTCAAGGGAGAGAACAGCGCATCGAGAATTTCGATAAAGGGATTCAGAATTTTTGTCTTTTTACAGCGCCCCGCAACAGAGAGATACCCTTTTTGATACCACAATCTTCTCGCTTCTTGAATCCGTCTTCGGCACCCGTATCCGGTTGGCGCCATTAAGCAGAAGCTGTGGTGTAGCAACGGCGCCGCATTACCGATAAATATTGGTGGAGAAGGCCAAGGAGCAGGTGCGAGAGGTAGTTTTTTTTCAATTTTCAGTAGACGCCGATAAATCTCTTCTGCTTTGGGTCGAACCATGGGATCGAGAGAGAGCATTTGATCGACCAATGCCGAGAACTGTAATGGAACCGACGGATTGAAGATGGCCAAACTGATCGGTGGTGTTCCCACCTGCTCTATCTTTGGCTTTTCTCCCGTGATCGCTTCATACATGCTAATCCCGAGTGCATAGACATCGGCTCTGGAATCGGTTGAGTGTCCGATGCGTTGCTCTGGAGATATATATGCCATCGTACCGATGAGATTGTTTTGAAATTGCCTCTCTCCCAAAGCACATGCTCGACCAAAGTCGAGTATCGTTGCTTTGTGGTCCTCATCTACAATAATATTGTCCGGTTTGAGGTCGAGATGTGCCAATCCGGCACGATGCATTGCGGTTAATGCGATGGCGATCTGCTTGGTTACATTTACGCAGCGATCTAATTTCTCCTGTTCGGACGAACCTTGTTGAATGAATTCGTTGTAGTGCATTCCATTGACGAGCTTCATCGTATAGTAAACATATCCTTTGTCTATTCCGGTCTCATAGACGTGAATAATATGGGGAAGACGCATATTACGCAGCCGTTCGAACTCCTTTTGAAAGAGATGCGTATTTTTGTTGATCGGTCGAGCTTTGAGTGCGTATTCCTTTCCTTTGTTGCATCGAACACGCCAAACTTCTCCATCCCCACCGACACCGATTCGATTCTGTAGCTCAAAATTTTTGAGTTTGAGATGAGCTCGAAGGCGCTCCATTACAATGTCCTCAAGATATTTTGTGCAATCTTTGTGCTACACACCATCGTGGATAATTGGGGGTTGACACCGAGACTCGAAGGAAAAACACTGGCGTCAGCAATGTACAGATTTTCGACGCGGTGTGCTTTTCCCGTGGGGTCGATAACGGATGTTTGGGGATCGGTACCCATGCGACAAGTACCCATCGGATGAGCCGCATAGAGAGAGAAATCTTGAATTTTGAGGGGTTTCAAATGCCTTTCCAATTCTTCCGGTGTTTGAAACACTCCCACACTGTGAATGGGTGCGCGAAGATTTTTAGCTCCACCGGCAATCAATACACGGGCTACCGAAACCAATCCATCTTTGATTCTCTGTACGTCTGCAGGATGAAAGTCGTAACGTATGTCCGCAGAGCCATCTTTTTTGGCTCGTACACGACCATGTCCTTTATCTGAAACCATCACCAGCATCCCACACATTTTGGAAAGTAGTCGGAGACCTTCCTGAAAACGACTTCCGACGAACCCAGCTGCCAGTAGGCACACTTCCGGAGAAGCAGAGAACGTATGCGGTAAAACGCCTTCCAGCCCTGGGGGATGATAGTAAGCTCCCTGTGTGGCGCCTTTCCACATGTTAATGTCGTGGTCCGCGATACCGAGAAGGGTGCTGCCGGGATGAATCTGTAGTCCTTCTCCTACATGCTCTCCCATGATAGATACCAGCCCAGAATGCCAAATGAGTTTGGGTGTGCCAATCGCGCCAGCCGAAAAGATGAACATGTCGGCCTCTACCTCGACCAATCCACTTTTTTGATTGGTATCGGGGTCGATGGCATATCCAGAGATACGAGAAATGCGATTTTGAACGGTATGAACTTGTTCAATTTGGGTTTCAGCCTGTATGGTGACACCATTTTGCACCGCCTCTGCCAAAAAGTTTAAATTGCTACTACCTTTGCCACCTGAAGGACAGCCATAGTAGCAGACCCCACATCCAACGCATTTGGGAGTGCTTCTCGGTGCGAAGCCTCCGTCATATCCGAGGGCATGAATCCCACGAACAATGAGCTTGTTGTTTTCTCCGGCGATATTTTCGGGCGTTATCGAGACCCCGATATATTGCGAAATTTCATCGTAAAGCGGAAGAAGGTGCCGAGCACTCCAGCCTTCATCTTTGAGTAAGGCCGCCCATTTGTCCAAGACGGAATTCGGGGCTCGAAAGCTCAATGCGGAATTGATCAGCGTCGAACCACCAACCCCTTTACCAGCTGCGATTGGAAAAATGGCGTTTCCTTGTGCGAGCATCGCGCCGTTTTCTTGCATGTGGAATCGAGCGGTATGCGCGTAGTTGTTTCGAAATCGACTATACCGTGGACCGGCCTCCAGTACAAGTATCCGCAGTCCGGATTGAGAGAGTACTTTCGCAGCTGCGCCCCCACCAGGACCCGAACCGACAATCGCTATGTCGACTTTATATTGAATACCGTTCCTCGCATGTTCATGTCCATTCGCGTAGGGAGGTGGCAATAGAGTATAGGAATGCCTATCCATATCCACAACGATGCAATGGGTTCAAGAGAGGGCTCACCTCGGGGTGCGTTGTGTAACCCATACCTAGAATCGCAACGAGAGATTGAACCGCATTTCGAAATAAAGGGTGATCGACAGAAAGCCAAGACTCCAATTGTTGAGTTTGGATGCCAGATACAAGTTCAACAAAGCGTTTTTGCCGATGGATTAAGGTCGTTTGGTTAAGAGTATGCAAAAAGAACCGAAGAAGATTTCGATTTGTTGTCTCCATATTTTCGATAAATAAATCAAAAAAACGATCGAGATGGGCTCGGTCGCCGCGAAGGGGGGAAAAATCACCCGCGGGAAATGCCGCACCGGATAAATGACGTATCATCGAGGCCTCTTCATTGTTGAGATGACGATACGGCTGATCCGGAGGTGCGTCCCACCAAGCGTAGAGGCTTAGACCAACCCCAAGCGCAATACTCGCGGTGAGAGAGATGGATAACGCGATAAGATTTCTTCGATTGAGCACCGTTTTCTCAGGGTTTGACGATGGAGTGACCGTTATATACTTATACTATAAACCCGCGAATTCGATCGTGCTGTTTTTGGACTTTTGTTTCTTGTTGTATATTTTTGCTATGACGTACAAGACTGCCATATTTTTATCGGAGAGATGACATGCCCGCTGTTGGATTAATCCTTTTGTTCTCCGTCTTTGTTGGTCTAATGACGGCCTCGATCGGTTACGGTTTACAGCGTCTTTTTTTCAATCCAGAAGAGGAAGATGAAGATAAAGTGAAGCAGACATTGCTGAAACTCAACGATCTTGAACGAGAGCTTCTCGCATCCATTGTCGCGCACAAAAAGCAGCTGGTACATATCGAAAAGCAGAAGTTGCGTCTGCGACAAAAGGAAGCGGCAGTGGAATTGATCGAACGGTACGAGGCCGATTGTACCGTTTTACAGAAGCGCGTTGAGCTTCAAAAAAAAGCCCTGTGTACCGTATGGCGATCCAAAGCACTGTTGCAATACAAAAACCATTTTCGAGAGGCGGTGTTGCGACAACCATCGATTCAAATACCGGATTCGCTTGAACAACAGAGCGACACCTTCTACCAAAAAGGAGTGCGTGAGCTTCGTACATACCTACAAAAAGTGCGTCAACTGCGAGAAGAGTTGAAAACGCCGTATCCCACACCGCCCACGAGTGTCTCGATCTCCAAAGAGGTGTTGGAGGAGATCGAGCAGGAGCGACAGCTGACGCTTCATAATTTTGATCTATTGATAAAACGCGTAGACGGTTTCATCGACCAGCTCATGTACATACAAGATTGGAGATCAACCAAAAATTTGGGTCGTAAATTGACCATTGATGAGGACGAGTTGGAAGAGTCTCTTTCTCAGGTCAGTTCCTCTTTATCCGAACTGCACTCTCTCGCTTCAGTAGAGTCGATGTTGGACAACGATACATCACATGAAGAACTCGAGGAGCAACTGCGTCGGTTACGTGTTGCCACCGAGGACATGGAAGCACATGTGGACGCAGAGCAAGAGGTTGAGAGTATGTTACGTAAGTACGCGCAGCGCCAGCAGCAGCGGCTCAAACGATAATGTTATGCTTCTGGAGATAGACTAAAATCTAACTCGAGATCGTCGCCCAGGTTCTCTTCTAAAAATACGCGCAAACGGATTTTTAGCTTGGACTCTATTTGACGAACGCGTTCTTTGGAGACACCAAAGGCTTCTCCAAGTTCCTTTAGACTCTTGGGGCTTTCCGTAAAGAGTCGTTGTTCCCAAATGGCTCGTTCTCGGTCATCTCGGAGGGTTTCGGTAAAAAGTTCCAGTTGGTCTTTCACTCGGTTGCCGATTTGCCTTTTCGTGGCGGTTTCTTCGGGTGATTCAAACTGGTTGCTGGGAATGGTCTCTCCGATTGCTCTTTTATCGTCTGCATAGCTTGGAGACTCCAGCGATAACGTTGGATTGCTAAAGTGTTGAGCGAAGATGATGATTTCTTCTTCCGGAATATCCAAAGACTCCGATAGTGCTTTGGTACTGGGTTGTATTCCCATTTGTTGGAGACGTTCTCGCTCTTTTCGGAGGTTATCGAATAACTTTCTACCGTGTCTGGTCGAGCCCAAACGTACGATGCGATAATTATCTTTGATATAGTTATAGATGCACGACCGGATCCAATATGCGGCATAGCTAGAAAACCGAGTCTTGGTTGCATTGAACGGATCGTATTTTTTCAAGGCCTGTAAAAGACCAATGTTACCTTGTTGAATCAAATCGAGTACGTTGGACCATTGACTATGGTACTTAAACGCCATCTTGACGACCAAGCGAAGATTAGAGGTAATCAGCCGACGACCGGCCTCTTGGTCTTGCTCCTCGTAATAACGAACGGCAAGTTCTTTCTCTTCCTCTGGAGAGAGTAAAGGGTAGCGCCGAATCTCGGCTAGATATTGGTTGAGCAGATCTACTTTTTGTATGCTGCTGCTGTCTGTATTGGTCTTGTCAGATGTTACAAGGGATGTTTGTGAGTCGTCAGTAGACGCTGATCCAAGCATAAATTCTCCAAAATGTAAACGCAAACGCATCTTTTAAGTATATAATAAAGACGCTTTTCGATAAATAGAAGGACAAATAGTAAAGAAGTAATTGGTTATATAACCGGTAAAAGGATGTTGGTAATCCCAATTGCAGAAGTGTGGCTGAAAAATTACATTGACTAAGAACAATTGGAAGTTTTACAATAGGCACATCATAGGACTCGAACAAGTCCGGGTCTAAATATTTATTTGGTATTGTCTATTTCGAGCGATTGAATCAACCTATTGGAGAGTTAGCATGTTTTCCCTAATATTGTCCTTAATGCTGGCATGTGGTGGTGAAGGTACAGACCCTGAGCAAGAAAAAGCTGAACAAGAGCAAAAAGCAAAGGAAAAGAAGCGCAAAGCAGATTTACGTAAAGTCGAGTCTCTTACAGGAAATGGTTATTCCGATAAAGCCTTTGAAAAAGGGCTGGCCTATCTCAAAAGTGATGCAAAGAACAAAGATGTTCAGATTTTACTGGAAGAGTCTGCATTGACACAATCAGACCAAGAGGCTGCGCGTAAGCGTTTAGAGGACGCTAAGGTAGATAAAAATCTTACGGAAATACTCTCCTTTTATATCCTTTTGGGAGCGGCGGATAAGAGCGAAGCTTTGAAGTTTGCCCAGGAAGTTTCCAACAAAGAAATATCACAGGCTCTCCAAATACAGGCACTTCGAGCCGGTGCTGTAATGTCTTCCTCTGAAGACTCCTTTGTGCAAGCCGCTTTGGATATCATCAAAGGCGGGACAGGAGATGCGTTGGCGGGTCTTGATGAGCTGAAGGAGTGGCGTGCACAGATTGAATTCGTCAAGTTGGCTCACCGTGCGAAAAGACCGGATTTGGTGGAGAAGTACACCGAGTCTTTGAAAAAGTCGAAAGAAGCACAAGCTCGTGCTGCGATTTTGAGTATACTGGGTCAAAACGGTGAGAGAGAGGCGCTCGTTGAGGCCTTCGAACTGATGGTTCAAAAAGGCATGGCGCGGGAAGGGCGCTCTTTGGTGCAAAACGTATTACGAAGACAAGGTTCTGCTGATCTTTGGGGAGCGCTCACAGAAGCTCGAGATTTAGATAAAGCGGTACAGAAGGGGACTTGGGAACGTCTTTCCATGGCACAGGCAGCTCTTTCTTTGGGGCGATACAGCGCTGCTCTCAAACTGTCGAGTGCAGCTGCTAAATCGATGGAAAAGTCACCAAACGTACAGCGTGCCAATTACCTCATGGGATTATCAGCCTTTTTGGTTCGCGACGTGCCGACACTCAAAAAAGCTGCAGAGGGTACAAAGGAACATAAAAATCTTTTCAATGGGCTCTTGAAGCTTTCCATGGGAGAAGCGATGCCCCTCGATTCCTTTGATGGACTGACGGGGCGTAATTTTGTATATATGGTTTTATATACTGCTGGAAACGATGCGGGCGTTGCGGAAACGCATTTACCCAAAGCGATAGAAGAAGCTCAGAAATTGGGGGATCCAATACTCAATCTTGCCACGAGATTTCTTCAAGAATCCTATCTGCGCAATTACAAAGGTGAAGATACAACCGCTTTACTTACGAGTTTGGATGAGACCTTTGGAGCCCAATTTCCAAACATAAAGGGTGAAGTGCTGGTGCGTAAGTATCTGCAAAAAGCACCTGAATTGAACTTGGATTTGCCGGAGGGGGCATCGGAAGTTGATCAAGCGTGGAAAACCTACATATCAGATGCGATTCCCAATCAGAAAAATGCCTTTGCAACGCTTTTGGCATCCATGCAAATCGTGTGTCAGAAAAAAGGCTACGAAACCTTTATCAACACCCTGTGGAAAAAAATTCCCATACATCGAATCGGGCCTTTGCGAACCGGCACCGTTTTAGATGGCTCAAATGGTCTGCTTTTCGATCAAGCGGTACGCAAAATGATTGGCACGACCAAAATAGAAGAGGCGGCAACGGCCATTATTTTTCAAGATTTGGCGCGCAGAGGAGAATTATTGCAAAAAGATGCGTGGAGCAGCCGCAACCCCGTAATGGGAATGGAGCCGCAAAATCGAGAGGCTCTCATAGATGCGGTGGCACAATCCAATCTTGGGATGTTGTATTATTGGACGGGGAAGGCATTTCCGTATCGAGAATTTGAAGTTCTCGACAAGATCGAGGCACGTCTCTTGATGAGTAAAGACGAGGCGGATCGCTTGGCCTTTGAAGAAGAGAAAAAGAGAAAAGAGGCCGTAATTAAACAGAGAGAAGAAGAGAAGGCAAAGGCGAAGACCGAAGACGTACCCAAAAAGGACGATGAGAAAAAAGAGGCTGATTCGAAGAAGGACGGCAGCGAAGATGGAGAAAGTGCGAAGGCAAAGTCCGAAGAAGCGCCCAAAAAGGACGATAAGAAAAAAGAAGACGCCAACAAGGACGACAAGAAAAAACCAAAGGAAGATCCGTTGGCCGTCCTATTAAAAAGCCTCTCCTACGATTCGTCGTATCGCACATTGGCATTGAACAAAAATATCGATCTCAACTCTTTACAAGAACAGATATACAAAATTGCACTCATATCGTACCGGATTGACGAAGGGGACGTCATTGGCGTTGGATTTTCAGATCACATTGGTCAAGTCCTTAACCTTGGATCAGCGGAGAAATTGCTCAGCACTAACCAAGAACATCTGGATAATCTACGCTCGTCGATTGAAAAGCCTGAAATTTACGCTGTCAAGGCAGACACGCATCGCCTTGCGGATCAGATGAGGAAAAATCTACTTGAGCCATTCACAGAGACGGTTTCCAAATATATGAGATATGTTATTATCGCACCGGAACCTCTATCCGCGTTTTCCTTCAACACTTTTCCCGAGCAGCAAAATGGTATGCGATTTTTGGGGGGGATACGTTATATATCGGCCTCAACCGGTGTCTCAGAGCTGCTTCGATCGTCTAAGTTTCGAAACAACGACATGGAAATTATCGCAGTATCGAAAGAGACGGAGAGCAAAGAGGAATCCGACCTCTTACGAACGGGAAAAGCGGGACAGCCCATCGAAATTGATCAGATTTCATTGAGTTTCAAGCCGGATAAGCGCAAAGTTCTGATTGCAGATGAAGCAAAAATGGGTGTGTACCGAAAACATGTCTCCGCCGCTAAATATATCTATTTTGCACAGGCCTCTTCGACATCAGATGGTGGATTCTTCATTGGAGAAGAAAAATTGTCTTTGTCAGAGATCTCTTCGACGCCCCTCAATGCTCAGATCGTCATTATCAGCGAACATCCTGATCACCGCGTTCAAATGCGACGTGTGCGTGCGTTCCTAAATGCGGGTGCAAGAAATGTGCTGGTTATGGACTGGTCGATACCGGATAAACAGAAACGAGCCGTTCTCGATAAGGTGTTTGAGTCTCTCATGAGGGAGGAGCCCATCACGGTTGCTATTCAAAAAGTTGTTAAGAGCAATCTGGGTACATCGAATGTGAATAGCCAAGTGCGAGCCAATAGCCCTGGTATTTGGGGAAGCCTGCATCTGTATGGTTTTCCGGATATGATCGGTAACTAATTAAATTGACCTCCATGCTTTTGGTAGCCTTTAATTTCGCTTTTTCGGCTCCTGGATATTTGGGATTCAATGGAAAATCCTATATTGGTTTGGGTCCCAATAGTTATCCAAATCAACAAGAGCTTGCCGTCGTCGATCCACAAACGGGTGCATTGTGGGTTGAGCGAACACATGACACGGAGTCGGCTCCCCGATGGACGGGAAAGGAATGGACTTTTCCGGAGGAGCGGTCGGCGAACTACACCTTCGTGGACTCGAAGTTGGTTTTGGTCAAAGAAAAAGATCGCACATACCGTTACTTTTACGATTCCAAAGGACGCTTAAAAGAATTTTATTCCAATTACAACATGCGAACCCAAGTCCGCTACGATTCGTCTGATCGGGTAGTCGCGATAGAAGGACCTGGAAGTCAATCATGTAGAATCTCTTGGAAACGTGGTATCGAAGTGGAACGCTATGGATTTCCCAAGATTCGTTTACAATACGATTTTGGTTCAAATGGTTACTCTTTGGAGGTCAAAGACGAGACGGGGCGAGTCGTTCGTTCCGTTGTGGAGGACGGCAAGCTTCAATATTGGTTAGACCCATCGGGTCAATCAACGCGCTTGCGCTGGAGCGACAATTCCCTGCGAATTCAAACGGATCGCGGCACAGTATGGCAAATGGGATTTGACGAGGAAGAAAGGCTTCAGTCTTTGACGTATCCGGATTCCTCTTCGTGGGTTTGGAAAAGGGATTCTCAAGGAAAAATGACTTCGCAAATCGATCCGATGGGGCGCGAGATTAAAATAGGGCGCGCATCCGGGGGTGGCATACGAAGTATGTCCAATGTAGTCGACAGTATTTTGTACTCCAGAGATTCTAAAGGGGATGTTGTATCTGTCTCCGACGCACTGGGCGTCCGTGTCAAGATCTCACGAGACGAACGATCTCGCATTACCGCTTTGGAAGATGCAACCGGAGGAAAATTCTCCTTTCAATACTCTTCCAGTGGTCGTGTACAGACCATTGTAGAAAGAAGCGGTGCACGTTGGTCTTTCGAATATGATTCCAACAATCAACTCATTCGAATGATCACTCCCAATCAACGAGTTTGGTCGATTAAGAGAGACTTTTTGGGGTGGCCGGTTGAGCTGGAAAGTGAAAAGACGCGTCTACAGTTCAAAAGAGATCATCGAGCGATGGTTTCCTTGATTCGAGACTCAAAGGGCATTGCAATGCAGTTTTTGCGTGATGCACATCTCAATTTGTCAGAGATCCGATATCGGGGTGGAATGAGGGAAAAAATTGTCCGTAATTCTTTGGGAGAGATTTCTTTACTCGAGCGACCCAATGAGGATTTGATCATTGAAAGAAGTTCTGATGGCTATATTTCTGCGATAGGCGGTCACCAATTTAAGCGAGATATCAACGGTCGGGTAACGCAGGTTCAAGAAGCAAATCGACCTCCGATTTTCTTTGCGCGCGATGTTTTAGGACGGATTTCGAATATAAAGCGCGGCTTGTATTCGCTAAAAATACAATACAACCCAACCGATTTACCAATTGTATGGTCCGAATCTGAAAAGGCTACTTCGAAGGTGGAGCGAAATACAAGAGGGGAGATCGTTGCTTCGGATTCCGTTCGCGTATCGAGAGATCCAAAGGGCTGGATATCCCAAGCAGAATTTGAAAACGAAACATGGAAGTGGTCTCGAGACATTAGTGGTAGAGTTCTTCGAAGCCAGTCTCCGATGGGAACAAAAATTGGATTTGAGAGGCTGGCGCACGGAGAATTGAGGTATATTCGATATCCCGACAACTCCATGCTTCGATTTTTAAAAGGAGATTCCTCTTTAGAGACGCGTTTGGTCGATGCTACATCTGAAATCAAAGATAACATCGTCTATTCTTGGGATCAGCAAGGGTTACTACAGCAAATGAAAAGTGGAAACTCAAACATATTCTTTCGGAGGGATCCACAATCTGATCTGATCGCTGTTGAACAAAACGATTCATTGCTGTGGTCGAAAACACTGGACGGTTTGCGCGATGGCTTAGATGGAGCGGTAATCTTTGATTTGGAAAACCGTTTAATTGGCTTACAAGCTTCTAAAGGAAGCTATCCATACGGTCAAGAGGCGTCGTACTTCTCTTTTCACCGAGATAAATTCATGCGAATCTCAGAGTTTATCAGCACGTCTACAGAAGCGCGTATGGGCTACGATACATTGGATCGTTTGCGCTCCATTTGCTTCAGAAAAGAAGGATGCTGGAAGTTCTATTACGATCCAAGGGGAGTGTTGTCGGCTTATTCCGAGCCAAAAGGAGAAAAGAACAGACTCGTGTGGCGTCCTGATTTGGAAGACGGTGAATTCTCGGCGGCGGTGTTACTCAAATCCTCCGCAGATAGATGGATACAAACCCCCTTTGGTCTATCGGTAGCAGAGAATGAGATGTCAACGCGCCGTTACATCCATGATCAAAGGGGTCGGATTCGGTGGCAGGACACCAATCGTCTCGTCAAATTATATGAAGGATTGGGTTGGAGCTACATCGGGATTCAAGGACGAGTATACGGTTCCTCGAATCTTCTACACGTCTTTGAGGGAGGGCCAATCTTTAGTGGTGACGTGGCCTATGATCCTTTCTCCAAACAGCGCATCGATGGAAGAATGAATACATTCTCTCTTTATCAACGGTCTCAGCACCGACTTTTTTCGTTGGATTTATATGAGCAGCGTTCTTTTTGGAGAGATCCTTTGCAAGTTCTTTCCCAAACGCGTTCCTTGCCTTCCTTGGGCGAGGAAGTACTTCGTCATTCATGCCAATCTCCGGTGGGTTGGCTTCCCGATTACTACGCCTGTTCCGACACCATTGGTATAAGCGGATTGGATTTTATGTTGCCTTCACAAAACCGCTTGGTAGAAAGTTATCTCAGAAGCATTCTGCAAGGGGATTCCGATCCGACGATGGCAGACATTATGCGCGTGGTTTTTCAAGAGGAACTACCGGTCTTTCCGGAGTATATTCAAGGATTAGAGCGGGTTCTTTGGTGGAATTCCAATACAAAAGTCGATCCTTCTATTGCCAACTCTTTGATATTGGAATAGAATAGCTATTACTTTTGGTGGGTGTAGCTCAGTTGGTTAGAGCGCCAGGTTGTGGCCCTGGAGGCCGTGGGTTCAAATCCCATCACTCACCCTTCTTTCATAAGCTCCATGAAACATTATGTCACAACATTTGGGAAAGTGGCGGAATTGGTAGACGCGCTAGACTTAGAATCTAGTGGGCTTAGCTCGTGGGGGTTCAAGTCCCCCCTTTCCCACCATTCAAAACGCCACCAAGTTCGGTGGTTTCCTATTGATCAAGGATAGAATAAGATGCAATTTGATTTAAAAATAGAGAATGTCTCCCAAAGTCGGTGCCTTCTCAAATTTACTATCGACAAAAAAGAAGTTTCCGCTGCCCTCGACAAAGCCTACTCCCGTGTAGGTCAAAATTTAAAGCTACAAGGGTACCGAAAAGGTAAGGCTCCTCGATGGCTTTTAGAGCGACGTTTCAAAAAGAACGTCGAAGCAGAGGTTGTCGACGACTTTATTCAGAATAGTTATCGAAATGCAGACATCCCCCATACCATCGTTGGACAGCCTTCTGTAGAAGATTTGGAAGGAATCAAAAAGAATAAGGCTCTCAGCTTCTCGTTGGGCGTGGACATCCGACCGGAGTTTACCGTCGAAAATTATACGGGTATCGAAGTTCCTTACAGCGAACCCGCGCTCGAAGACGGTGAGTTGGAAGCGGCCATCGATCGACGATTGGCTTCCAAAAAGAAGATAGAAGACGCTCCAGAGGGAAAAGAGGTTGAAGAAGGAGACTTCGTTTTGGCCAAGATCCAGTTTACTGTGGATGGCGAAACCGTAGCTGACGAGAGCGGTACAATGCTTCATATCGGTTCGGAAAAGTTTTATCCTGGCATAGACTCCCTCTTGATTGGCTCTAAAAAGGGTGAATCGAAGGAAGGCGAAGTGACGATTTCCGAAGAGAGTGTTTTCGACCATCTAAAAGGGAAGTCCGGAGATGTCTCCGTAGAGGTCATCAATGTTCAAAGCTACACACAGCCCGATCTCAACGATGAGCTTGCCGCAGAACTCGGTTTTGCCAATGGCGTGGATGAGTTCAAAGCCTCAGTAGAAGAAGAAATTCTTCAGGCGAGAAGAAATGGTGCGCGTGATCAAGCTCGGGTCAAAATTTTAGAGTCACTCGAATCCGCCAACGATTTTGAAGTTCCGAGCGCAATGGTCGAAGAGCAACTCAAAGCGCTCATGGAAGAATTGAAAATGCGTCGCATGTATGCCGGTGAAGACCCCAGGAAGATTCAGTTTGCAGAGTCTGAAATGGAAGATCTTCAAAGACGCGCTCGGTTCGCCGCGAAGTGTACTTGTCTTCTCAGCTTGATTGCGAAGCAAGAAAAAATCGATGTTGAAGATGCCGATATTGAAGCCAAAATTGCTGAAATCGCGGGAATGCGGAATCAAACTCCAGAGTCCATTCGCTCGTATATACAAAGCGAAAACGCATTTGGCGTACTTTCGGAAAGGATTTTAGAGGAAAAAACAATTAACTGGCTTTTTGAGAACTCTGCTTTGGTTTCACCAGAGCCCCAAGAAGAGTAATTATATTATCCATCGTGGTTGCAAGAAGGGGTCACAGGGTTAGAACAACTTGTGACCCTTCTTTTATTATTGGATTGACTTCGCCACATTTGGTGCGTAGCTAGATGAGTGAACGTTTATTTGGAGTCTTACTATGAGTCGTTTTATTATCCCTACCGTCGTCGAAAATACTCACCGAGGTGAGCGCGCTTACGACATATACTCTCGCTTGTTGATGGACAGAATTATATTTTTGGGAACACCCATTGATGATGCCGTCGCAAATGCAGTCATCGCACAGCTTCTGTTCCTAGAGCAGCAAGATCCAGAGCGAGATATCTACCTCTACATCAACAGTCCTGGAGGTGTTGTCACCGCAGGCATGGGTATTTACGATACCATGCAGTATCTAAAGTCAGATGTCGTGACCATCTGTGTTGGACAGGCCGCATCCATGGGAGCGTTGCTCCTCGCCTCCGGTACTGCAGGTAAACGCAGCTGTCTTCCAAACTCTCGCGTCATGATTCACCAACCGAGCGGCGGCGCCAGAGGACAAGTCACCGATATCCAAATCGCAGCCAAAGAGAGCGCTCGCATCAAGGATATGACGGCAAAGGTATTGGCAAAGCACACGGGTAAATCCATGGAGCAGGTTCACATCGATACAGAGAGAGATAACTTCATGACGGCAGAAGAGTCCGTAGAATACGGTCTAGTCGATCGCGTTATCTATCCGGAAGATAAAAAAGACGAATCGTCCGAAACCGAATAGGAGAGCCTGTGGCGAAAAAATCATCCAGAGAACTGTTCTGCTCGTTTTGCAACAAGTCTCAAAAGGAAGTCCGCAAGTTGATCGCTGGCCCCGCCGTCTATATATGCGACGAATGCGTAGAATTGTGTAATGATTTTATTACCGAAGAGCTCGACAGAGAAGAATACTACTCTTCTCGCGCTTCGATTCCTAAGCCAAAAGAAATAAAGGCACACCTCGATCAATACATTATCGGACAAGACCAAGCCAAAAAAGTGCTGAGCGTCGCGGTACACAATCATTACAAACGAATCGACTCCAGAAGTGATTACGATGATTTGGAACTGCAGAAGTCTAATATTTTGATTATTGGGCCTACAGGAACGGGTAAAACGCTTTTGGCACAAACGCTGGCTCGCTTTCTCAACGTTCCTTTTACGATTTGTGACGCGACTTCCTTAACGGAAGCCGGCTATGTTGGGGAGGACGTTGAAAATATAATATTATCGCTGTATCAATCCGCAGACTACAATGTAGAAAAAACCGTAAAGGGCATCATCTACGTAGATGAGATCGATAAAATCTCTCGCAAGGGGGAAAACCCTTCGATCACACGAGATGTATCCGGAGAAGGCGTCCAGCAGGCTCTGTTGAAAATTATTGAAGGAACGGTAGCAAATGTCCCTCCAAAGGGTGGTAGGAAGCATCCGCAGCAGGAGTTTCTTCAGATAGACACGACGAACATTCTCTTTATTTGTGGTGGAGCATTTGTCGGATTGGAACGCATAATCGAGCAGCGCATCAACAAATCCGGCATGGGTTTTGGTCAAACCATTCACAACGCCAAAACATCCGATAAGTCTGAACTCCTGACGAAAATGGAACCCGAAGATCTTCTGAAGTTTGGTCTCATTCCAGAATTTGTCGGTCGCTTGCCGGTAATGGCTACACTCCGCGAATTAGATGAAGATGCCTTAGTATCTATTCTAACAAAACCAAAGAATGCCCTGGTGAAGCAGTATCAGCGCCTTTTTGATATGGAAAGCGTCAAGTTGAAATTCACAGAGGGAGCTCTTAGTGCGATTGCCAAAGAAGCGATCAAGCGTAAAACAGGGGCGAGAGGCCTCCGCGCAATTATGGAAGAATGCATGTTGGACGTGATGTACGAATTACCTGGCAAGGACAACATAAAAGAGTGCATTATTTCAGAAGAGGTCGTTCTTCGCAGCAAGGAGCCAATCCTGGTGTACGAAAATCAGGCGGATTGGGCCTAACGTGTTCTTCAAGAGTAAAAAAAAAAAATCCCTCTAATCGCACTGCGAAATAGGGTTTTTTTTCCGCAACAAGTGTCACCGCTAATGATTGGTCGAGAACGATCCAAGAAGTCTCTCTTGGAAGCGTTCCACAAAGATAAACTGGTTTTGCTGTCCATGGAAAAGGACGGGGGTGGGGTCTGTAGTGTTGGAACCCTTGCAAAGATCTTGCAGCTTCATCGACTGCCGGATGACACGCTCAAAGTTTTAATGCAAGGGGAAACACGCGTAGAAATCACAGAAGAGACAGATGTTGAAGGTGTGTTGCTCGCTTCTTATCAAACCCTTTCTTTGGAGGACGGTGAGGATAGCGAGCTGTTGTTAGAGGTTCAAAAGCAACTGCGCCGTTTATTTGAGATGGATACCCAATATCCGAAAGAGCTACGGAATACGATTGAAAAGCTTACAAAGGCGGACGACTTGATCGACACCATGGTTGCGGTCTTACAATTGGAGGCATCGGCGAAACAGACCTTTTTAGAGGAGCAGAACAGTCTGAATCGGATTCAACTCTTTCGAGAGACTTTGCAACAGGAGTTGATGAATTTAGAAATTAGCCGAAAGATTGAACGAAATATAAAAGGACAGATGGAGAGCAATCAAAGAGAGTACTATCTCAACGAAAAGAAGAAAGCGATCAGTCGAGAGTTGGGAGACGATGACTCCGATCAAGAGTGGGACGACTATCAGTCCAAAATAGATGCGATTTCTCTCTCTACCGAAGCGAAAAAAAAAGCAGAGAAAGAACTGCTTCGATTAAAAAGAATGAACCCCGTTGGGGCGGAAGCGACGGTGTCCAGAAACTATCTCGACTGGATTTTAGCTCTTCCTTGGTCGGACAAAAACCAAGAGGACGTACACTTACTCGATGCCAAAAAAGTGCTGGACGCTGAACATTTTGCTTTGGAGGAGATCAAAGATAGAATCCTAGAGCACTTAGCTGTTCAGAAGTGTAGTGATGATCCTCAACAACCAATTTTGTGCTTCCTAGGGCCACCGGGAATTGGAAAGACGTCCTTGGTTCGCTCGATAGCAAAAGCGACCAAGCGTGCATACGTCCGTCAGGCGTTGGGGGGCGTACGGGACGAAGCTGAGATACGCGGCCATCGGAGAACCTACATCGGAGCGATGCCGGGCAAGATTATTCAAGGGATCTCCAGAGCAGGGACGGGGAATCCGGTCTTTTTATTAGACGAGATAGATAAAATGTCTGGGGACTTTCACCATGGTGATCCTGCGGCAGCTCTTTTAGAAGCGCTTGATTTCGAGCAAAATCACAGTTTTCGAGATCACTTTTTGGATTTAGACTACGATCTTTCTTCGGTCTTTTTCATATGTACGGCCAATAGCTTAGATGGAATCCCCGCACCGTTGCAAGATCGCCTGGAAATTATCGAATTGAGCAGTTACACCGAAGAAGAAAAGCTTCAAATTGCGACGCAACATCTGATACCGAAACAGCGACGAATGCACGCTTTGAGCCAAGAACAATTTTCTGTATCCGAAGATGCTATACGAATGTTAATTCGTAGGTACAGCCGAGAAGCCGGCGTTCGAAATTTAGAGCGCTTAATCGCAAAGGGATGTCGGAAGCTATGCCGTATGATTGTCGAAGGCGAAAAGGGAGACCAATTACACGTATCTGAAACCGATATAGTAACGGTTTATGGGGCTCCAAAGTATTTCGATCGTCAAATCGGAGCATCGTCTAAAATCGGTGTGATGAACGGTTTAGCTGTAACCACGGTTGGTGGGATGGTTTTAAAAATAGAGGCCTTATGCTTGCCAGGAGAGGGCAAGATACAGCTTACGGGTCGTTTGGGAGATTGGCTAAAGGAAAGCGCACATGCAGGGATTAGCTTTCTCCGCTCGCAAACCGATTCTATACGTTTGGATGTAGATTTTCATAAGAAGCACGATTTCCATATTCATTACCCGGGTAATCCTGCGAAGGCCGATGGGCCAAGTGCGGGTGTCGCGATGTGCATGGCGGTGCTCAGTGCGATCACGCGGAAAGCAATACCAGAAACGATTGCGATAACAGGAGAAATTTCGTTGGGAGGAGAGGTGCTGGCTGTGGGTGGCATCAAGGAAAAATTATTGGCTGCACATCGACAGGGAATCCAGCGTGTTTTTATCCCGCTTGAAAATGAAGGTGATCTACAAAAAATTCCGAAAGAGGTTTTATGTGAACTTGAAATTTCTCTGGTAGAGCGCGTTGAAAGTGTAATTGAATCCATTTTTGAAACTTAAGTATAAAAAACGCGATGCATTGCTTGACATTTATTTTTAATATAGATATATTCCATAAGGCTAAACCGCTCGGGCGGGTAGCTCAGTAGGGAGAGCGTCAGCCTTACAAGCTGAGGGTCACAGGTTCGAGCCCTGTTCCGCCCACTCGATTTTTAAATTTCTTTTATACGGTGCTGTAGTTCAGTTGGTTAGAATGCCGGCCTGTCACGCCGGAGGTCGCGGGTTCAAGTCCCGTCAGCATCGCCATTTATCACCCCAAGAACTTCTTGGGGTGTTTTCATATTTGGGTCATGTACTTTCTCTTATCTACGATTTTATGGGCAGAGGTTCCGAAGAAGCTTCCTCCTTCCAGAGAGCGAGGTGAAGACTTGTATCGTGATCTATGTTGGCAGTGTCACGGAGCAAAGGCATTGGGCGACGGCCCTTTGGCCGATAAGCTGCACACGAAGCCACCACCTTTGGCTGGCGTGATTCCCAAAGGGAAATACCGAGAAAACATCGACATCATTCAGCGCGGTATAGGATCGATGCCGGCTTACGAGCAGTTGATCGATAGACACGATAGCAAACGAATTCTTCAATTCCTTTCTGGGTTGGATCCAAAGACGGGTTTGGGTGCACCATCTGAGGAAAAACAGAAGGACAGCACTGACACAAAGGATGAGAAAAAAGTGGTGGATACCGATAAAAAAAGAAAAAAGGACTCGCCATGACTCTTTGGGAAGCAATAGTCTTGGGCGTAATACAAGGTTTGACCGAGTTTTTACCCGTGAGTAGCAGTGGCCATTTAGAGATTGCCAAAGCACTAATGGGAGATCAGTCTTTGCCGGAAGAGAGTTTACTGATGACTGTCGTATTACATGCAGCCACAGCGCTCAGTACCGTTGTCATCTTTTGGCAGGAAGTTCGAGGCATTTTAGCAGGGCTGTTTCAATTACAGTGGAACGAAGAGTCACAGTTTTCAGCGAAGATCATCGTGTCTATGATTCCGGCTGCTCTTGTGGGGCTATTACTGGAAAGTCATATCGAGCAGTTATTTGGTGGGCGTCTGTTACTGGTTGGAGCGATGCTCCTATTGACAGGCGCCCTCCTATTCCTAGCGGATCGAGCCAAAAGAACGGATAAATCGGTTGGATTCCGACACGCCATTTTGATTGGGATTTCCCAAGCGATTGCCATTTTACCGGGAATTTCGCGTTCAGGGGCGACCATATCGACTTCGGTGTTACTGGGAATGGACCGTGAGCGAGCGGCGAAGTTTTCCTTTTTAATGGTGGTTCCATTAATTTTTGGTAAGATGGCGAAGGATATTCTTTCGGGTGGTATCTCAATGGACTCCTCACTGGTTTTACCGCTTTCCGCGGGATTTGTTGCGGCATTTTTGACGGGTATGCTCGCTTGCCGGTGGATGATTCGATTGGTGAAGAACTCACAATTGTCTTACTTTTCGATATACTGCTTTGTCGTCGGGATTCTCTCCATGATCGCCCCTCTCCTTTGAGAGGATTTTTTCTTGACACGTTTCAAAAGCTTTTATATAATGACCTCCCTACACGGGTATAGCTCAGTTGGTAGAGCAGCTGATTCCAAATCAGCAGGTCCGGGGTTCGAGTCCCTGTGCCCGTGCTTTTATTTATTTGTATAGTGGGCGTTCTCTTTGTACCTATGCAAATTGCTTCATGGGAGCGTTGGCGTTCCCCAAAGATAGAATCTTTTGTCTCAGCAGTCCGTGTTGAAATCCCTCCTTCGTCTGTAAGAGGGGGTAAAAGATGTTTGATTTTGAATTATACGGTCTATACCGAAAGCGTTGGTCAAATCGATTGGCAACACAGCCATCTGTATGGAAAAGAGAGAGGACACAATATCAACGAATGCTGCAAAACGGTTGTGTAGAAGATTTTTTTTTGTTGATGTTGGAGTTACCCGATGTTTTCATGTCATTTTTTCAGCCAGATTCGGCTGGACAACTGGAGTTGTGCCGGCAGATCGATATATCTACATCGAACAAACGAGAACTCGCACGCCTTTTTATACAAATCGGACCGGATTTTGCATCCTATGCGTCTCTACTGGAAAGCTCTCTCTTCGATCGCTTTCTACTCGATGCATATGGTCACTGCAATACATTGACCCAGCAAGAAGTACAGTTGTGGCGCAAAATTGTATCGAGAATGGCTCTGATTGAAGGAGGACGCTTTTATATGAACCCGTATCCTTCCTACAGGGATAGTGTGGAATACAGAGGTATCGTCGTCCATATCACCCGTAACTTTTTAATCTCTCGATACCCGGTTACCCAAATGCTTTGGCAGTATGTGATGGGAGAGAATCCGAGTGTCCACAAAGGAACAACAAGACCCGTCGGCAACATCTCTTGGTTTGAAGCGATCGGATTCTGCAACGCCTTAAGTCGAATGGAGGGGTTTGAGACAGCCTACAGCATACACGATCAAAAAGTATCGTTGAATCGGTGGAGCCAAGGGTATCGACTTCCCTCAGAGGCAGAATGGGAGTATGCAGCACGTGCGAGACCATTCCCACCATTGATAGATTGCCTCTATGCTACATATCCCGATCTTTTTCAGAAACTTCCCC
>JAYYRF010000383.1:0-2798 GCA_036127535.1 Myxococcota bacterium
ATCGATTGGATCAAGAAACCGCAGAGCTCATGTACTATGGCGGTTGCCGGCGGGTTTTGATGGGTATTGAGTCTGGTGTGGATCTACTGTTGGGTAATGTCAATAAAAATATTACGACGGCAAAGGTTCGTGAAGGGGTAGCTAATGCAAAACAAGCTGGCTTACAGACGGTAGGACTTTTTATGATTGGTATGCCGGGGGAGACACCGGAGATGACCAAAGAAACAGTGGAGTTCTCGATTGATTTGGACTTGGATTTTGCAAAATACGCGATCACTGTTCCGTTTCCCGGATCGAAACTGTTTGATGATCGTTGGCAGATCGACTTATTTAGAGATGATTGGGAAAACTATACAACCTTTAATCCGGATCCGGACCGATTGATATATCATCCGCATGGATACGATCCCGCTGAACTGATAAAAATGCAGTCTTGGGCGCTGCGAAAATTTTATTTGCGCCCCAAGCAGATCAAGAAGCAGATTTTTGAATTGAGAACAATAAGCCCGAAAATGCTGCTTTATGGACTGTACGGAATGGTTGTGTAAGACAAAATAAATCATTTGGGTTAAAATATGAAGGTTGGCCCAGAAAGAGGATTTGTATGTCTGATTTAGAAAGCAGTAGTATTCAGTATTTACTCGAAATAGAGAGGGGTAACGAGAAAGTTTTACAGGCAGAAATAAAAGAAAAAAAAGAAGAGCTCCTGCGTTGTCAAGGGAAAATTCTAGCCTACGAAGAATTGCTTAAAAATTCAGCAAGAAAAACATCTTCTAGTAATACCGGTGGTATAGATGAATCTGAGCAGGATAAGTCAAGTGAATTAAAAGAAGAAAAGAAAGAACGAGCACCGCGTACAACCAAAAAGGAAATGGAGCGAAGGCGGCAAATGGTGGTTCGGGCTTTTGTTGAGAATGGCAATTTGAGCGCGAAAGACTTACAGCCTTTGGTTGAAACGTTATTGGGATATGAGATGGAGCCACATCACCTGCGCGCAGTCTTGCGAAAGTTCTCAAAGGATTTTGTCCAAAAGAATGATCATGGGATTTGGGGCTTAACAGATCAGTCGAAGGAGGCTTATGCGTCTTTGGCGGAAGAAGAATCTTCTCAGGATGATGATCCATCGCCGACTGTATAAACCCATACATTTCCGAATTGGCGATCGAGCGTCAGAACATTTGCGTGCAACAAGGCCTCAAACTTTCTTCGTAAAATCAGGGTTTGTCCTTCTCCAAGTCGGTCAGCATTGTCACCTTGTAGAAAAAATTTCCAATTTATGACGAGATGATGGATATTTGCTTGCGCGAGGATTTTTTGAATCTCTTCTGGTTGGTGATCGTTGAGTAAAATCTCCATTCTGTATCCCCCAAACACACTGTCTACTCGAACCTCTGAATCTAAGTAATAATGATAGCCGCGCATCCAAATGAGCCATACCTTCGGTGTTTTAATGGCATTTAAGTATTGATAGATGGGGTAACTTTCAGAGAGTTGCTGTTCGAGATATGTATGGGGAGAGCGGAAGTATTTTGTCGTGTGCTGTTTTGTGAACAGGGTGTGTGCAGGGTAAATGATCCAAAGTACCCCAAGGATAAGTTGAGCTTTCCAAAGTGTAGGGAACCGATCCTGAACGACGCGTGTAGAAGCTATCAAGAGCAAAGGAAGAACCGGCATTAGAAATCGAATTTGATGTACGTTGAAAGCCCAAAGTATGCTCCAACCAAGACCCGTGTAAGCAAAGATTTTTTCGTGCGTAGAAAGCTTATTTCTAAAGTAAAACAAAGAGCCGACAGCTATTCCAAATCCAATGCCAATGCTCCCTTGGAAATGATGAATCATATCGGTAGTGGAGATTACTCGAAAGGGCAGTAGGAGATAATCTGTAAATTGTTTTCCCATACCATAGTTGTCGAGTGTTATGGCATACGCCATTGCTCTCCAATGGTCCCACCCAGATCCTTGAAATAGATTGTAACCAAGAGGGAAAATCGGATTCTCTTTCAGTAAAAAATTACGGAGGTAGTAAGGAGTTCCAAAAAGTAGGGCGCCAAGAAAAAATAGAGGTTTGCGTCGATAGAGATACAAGGGAGACAATAGGACAAGTATAAAAAGAGCGCTGTACTTTAATGAGAGTAAACAACCACATAACATCCCTGTCCAAATCCCAGAATGATTGTCTCGAGTGGCCAGATAAACTGTATATAAAGTCAATAAGACGAGCCAAGGTTGCACGTAGCAGGAAGCTCCAAACTCAAGTGCAGTTGGCGCAAGTAAAAATAAGGCCCCTGCTGTAATAGACCACTTTGAAGAACAGTTGTATTGTTTTAATATTCCAGATATTCCTAGGGCTGTCCCCATACTCAGGATTACACCAAGATATCTTGGGTTGAATGGCACATAACCATTTTCCCCAAACGTATGAAACAATGCAAGGATACTTTGCCAGCCTTGTGGGAAATAGCTGAACACAATTTCATCAGTTTGAAAAAAACCGCCGCGTAACGAATATTGTCGAGACAATGCCAGATGATACGTCAGGGAATCCCGATACCAAGGATCTGGAGTTGCCAGTAGTAGATAGAGGGCAAGAAATGGCAGAAAGGGGAGTAGCGGCATTTGTTGCTTTTGGGCTGGAGATCGGTCGGAGCCCAGTAGCGCAAGGGCAATTGGTAGCAATAGTACAAAGCTTGCACTACGTACCGAGAGAGTATTTGTAAAGCAAAGTATGGTTCCGGCGATTTGATACCATAAGAATATCCAAACGATCGCGACAAAAAGCGCATAATGCTGGTTTTTAT
>JAYYRF010000384.1:0-4070 GCA_036127535.1 Myxococcota bacterium
AAAGAGATATACACTCATCACCGAATGGAAAGATGTCTCAGGACTCAAGGTTGGCGCCACCGTTCGTCTGTCAGGCTGGGATGTAGGAGAAGTCACGGGCATTGAATTTGCTTCACAGAGCAAAAGAACCCTGATTGTAACCATGTCAATCGAACGACAATATCAACATCTCATTCGTCAATGCTCCCCAGAACAGGAAAATCCAGAAGATCCAATGCGCTCTCCTCCCAAAGTCTCTTCGGAAGCCCGTATCGATACCATCGGAATTTTGGGAGATAAATTGGTCACCATCAACATTGGAGACTCGGAGTGTACCCAAATTCCAAATAGTGGATTCATTCGTGCAGAAGAGGCGATCGACATCGTCGCCTATGCAAAAAAAGTCACCAGCATTGTGAACCAGCTCGACAGCATCGGCCGCAAAGTGGATATTATGCTTGGAACAGAAGACGATGCGCGCAAAACGAGTAAATCCATTGCGAACAGCGTCCAAAATCTCGAGGAGATGACCAAAGAGATTAAAGAAGGAGAAGGACTGATTCACGCGATTCTCTATGATAAAAAGCTCGCTCGAAACATTTCCTCCAGCCTCGACAACCTCAACGAAGCCACCAGTTCGCTCAACCAGTCCGTCCAGGTTTTGGAAACCGGAGACGGCGTCGCCCACGAATTGATATACGGTCACAATGGACGTGAAGCGGTATTGGAAATTCGAAACGCGGCCACAACGCTTTCCCGACTCGCTGAGGACTTCGAAAAATCAAACTCTTTGGCATACACACTCTTATACGATCCTTCTCAAAAAGAAATTCTCAACGAAATCAAAGTCACCATTGACGAATTGAAAATGGCCAGCCAAAATCTCAACGAAGGAGATGGTACCGCGGCTCTCTTGCTCCGAGATCCAACCTTGTACGAAGATCTGAGAACACTTGTTGGAGGAGCAAAGCGCAATAAAATGCTTCGTTCATTTATTCGATGGACCATTCAAGAATCCGAGCATCGAAACAATAATCAGTGGAAAGAGTAGATGCTTGGACGATTGGTATGGCCTCGCTATCAGAGTCTTTTTAACATTTGGAAAAAATCCAGCTCCGCAGAGAAAACCATCATCCTCGTTTTTGTCGGATTTGGATTCATTTTTTGGCTCGGACTATCCTCTCTCTTCTGGTGGGCTATCGACCAAATGTACGCCGTAGAGATTGTCGGACCCATCGTTCTAAAAAAGCTCATCGATATTCTCATGCTCAGCCTCTTCGGACTCTTGTGCTTCTCCAATACCGTAACCGCTCTATCTACGTTCTATTTATCGGAAGATTTGGAGCTTTTACTCTCCCTTCCGATCAGCCGATTTGATTTCTACCTCGCGCGCATTATTGATACCATCATTCAATCGAGTTGGATGCCTCTCTCTTTGGCCATCCCGATTTTGATCTCGTATGGCATTGTTTACCAAGCATCTTGGGAATACTACCCTTTGATGTTTATGGTTTTAGCCGCTTTCTGTGTGCTGCCAGCAGCCTTTGGTGTATCTCTTGCCAGCATACTCGTCAGTACGTTTCCCGCTCGACGAATTCGCGAAGGACTCATGCTCGTCGGTGTTTTGAGCCTCATCTTTGTCTTCATTTTATTGCGCTGGCTACAGCCAGAACGACTGGCCAATACAGAAAATTTTGAAAGCGTAGCAGCATATGTGGCAGAGATACAAACCCCTCTCCCGATACTCTCACCACCGAGTTGGGCATCGAAAATTCTACTCTCCTCAATGTCTTCTCAAATGCTTCCGTGGATGGAACTCTCCCTCTTACTTCTGGGCGCCATCGCCTTCAACGGTATTGCCCGCAGAATCACACAGTATTTATATGACGATGGTCGAACCAAATCACAAGAGGCACGTACCGCAAGGATGGCAAAATCGAACTTGCTCGATCGCGTGATCAATGTGTGGACTCTTCCTCTCTCTCCGCAGGTGAAAGCAATTGTGAGCAAAGATATTCGGACGTTCCTGCGAGATGCGTCCCAATGGACTCAATTATTCTTGGTCGCTTCCATCGTTGTTATCGCCATGATTAGCGTGGCATCTTTGCCGGTCGAAACCTTCAAGGGACCATGGATGCGTCCATGGATCAATGCACTCTCCTTTTTAATCTTAGCGCTTGTCGGTTTTGTGATGGCTTCTCTCGCGGCCCGATTTCAATTTTCTGCCGTTTCAATCGAGGGTCGTGGCTATTGGATCGTACGCACCAGTCCGATCACAGCGGAGCAGTACTTACAAGCGAAGCTTTGGCCCGGCTTGATTCCCATGCTACTCGTGGGTGAGATCCTCGCCATTTCGTCTACGGCCATTCTACGAGCCGAGTGGGTTTTGGTGGCCACCGCTGCTTTTACCGCAGCCGGTCTTAGCGTTGCATTATCGGGCCTGGCCGTTGGTTTGGGCGCAATGTATCCGGATTTCAAGGTCGATAATGCTGCGAAATTACAAGCCAGTCCTGCGGGTGTTTTGTATATGATACTCGCATTGAGCACGGTTTTTGCCACGCTGCTTCTCGAGAGTATACCGGTTTATTTCTTTATTACCGCATCGTTCCGAAAAACGTCGTTGCGTCCTTCTGAAATGGGTATGGTCACCGTCTGTCTCGCTCTTACTGTATTGCTGTGGTGGACGTGCTACCGAGTCCCTATGCAAAGAGGAGCAAAAAGTCTGTGGGAAAGAGAACTGCCCAATGGTTAATCTTCTATTTCTTCTCGCTTGCACCCCGACGATTGCCATTGACATTCCACCGCCGCCACCATTACAAGGCTCAACCGAGCGCATCGATACGCGGCAGCGTTACCACGTATTGCGCGCTTGGCATGCATCTCACCAAAATCGTTGGGATATAGCACAAATACATTTTCAAAAAGCTGTGCAGTACGCACCGTCTGATCCATGGATTTATGTACATTGGGGAGACGCAGCGAAAATGTTGAACCAAGAAAGCGATGCCGTGAATGCTTGGAGTAAGGCTCTTTCTCTTTTTGGTGTAAAGCAAACCCAAGAACGCACTTTGATACACCAGCGTCTGCGATCGTACCCTTAAGGTTCCGGAGAATGAATTCGAATATCGCGTGCGATAAGCTGCACGCGCATACGTTGGTTCCATCGGTTGATGTCGATTTCGGCGGCAAGATCAATCGTTTGAGATTGAATGTCTTGCAGATGCTCTTTCGCGTTCCACCAAAGTACATCAAAATCACCGGCTTTAAACTTAATATGGCTGTTCTTTAGCACGGAAACGGAACGTGGCCGGATTCCCTTTATACACAACAAAGGCATCGGATTGTCTTTCCCAAAGGGGCCGAGCTTGAAGAAAGCCTGGGCCATATTCAGATTGATATCCGATAATTTACAGCTCGCTCGTATATCGAGTTGCTCAAAGGATGCCGTTTGAACCTGTTGTTCGAGTACATACCGATCCAAGCGTTCTCGCAGGGCTTCCAACTTTCCCAACGGCACAGAAAAACCCGCTGCTGCCTTGTGTCCACCAAAGGTGGGAAGCAAATCCTTGGCCGATTCAAGAGCTTCAACGGCATGAATACCCGGAATAGAACGAACGCTGCCACGCGCTTCGTTTCCGCAGATTGAAATGACTGCCGTTGGTCGATTGGTTTTATCGCGCAAACGAGAGGCGACAATACCAACAATTCCGCGATGCCATCCCTCTTCTTCCTCTCCCCACACCGTAATAAAGTTGGGAAGTGGCGCTGGCATACTGCTAAAACAGTGCTGAACCAATTTACGCTCAATGTCTCGCCTTTCAGAATTCAAATCGTCCAGCGCCTTTGCTAAAACCCGCGCTTTTTGTGCGTCCTTTTCATTCATCAATTCAATCACTTCTGTCGCGCGCCGCAGTCGACCGGCCGCATTGATACGCGGCGCAATTTGATAACCGATCGTCGATGCGGTGATCCAAGCACCATTGACGCGAGATGCCTCGAGTAAAGCACGCAAACCAACAGAGTGACTACGCATATCTTGTAACTCTGCTAAACCCAGCGCCACAATTGATCGGTTCTCAATCGTCGCGAGC
>JAYYRF010000385.1:0-4106 GCA_036127535.1 Myxococcota bacterium
TCTCTGAACACAAGAAGCGCATGGGTAAAGACTTTTATAAATTTTTGGGTGTGAAAGATACCGTCAACTATCCAGACATCGAAAAGGCAGCGAAACGTCTACTGAAAAACTACTTGCGTTTAGAAAAGTCCAAGAAATTAAGTTCGGAAAGCAATAAATTATTGCAAGACCTCATACAAGGTACGCGTCTCGTACACAAAACACTGATCGATCCTACATCTCGTGAAGAGTATAATCGAAGAAAAGCGGCAGGAAGAGCCCCCGTTGTCGAAAATATAAAACTTGCCACACCGAAAGTTCCAAAGCGTAGTCCTGCAAAGGACAAAGCCAAACCGCCATTCCGAAAGTTCATGAAGGAAAAAAACTATAACGAAGCCCTTAAAATCCTAGAGGAAATGCGTAGTCAAGATTCATCCGACCCCGAGGTTTTGGCGAACATAGGATGGGTTCGATGGCAGCTAAAACGGAACAAAAAAGTAGCGGAAGAATACCTCAGCCTGGCCTTAACATTTGACTCTAAAAATGTGGAGGCCATACGATATACCGCCGATATTGCCATTGAGACAAAAGATTACGAAAGAGCGAGACGCTATCTCGAAGTCTTGGTTCGATTACAGCCAAAAGATCAAGTTGCAAAGGGAAAACTTGCGCAACTTCCTGCTCAAACCCCTGAATCGAAGTCAAACAAGGGCTGGTTCTAGCAGATAAGGAGGTTACACAATGACCGTAGTTGCTATTGGGCTATCAAACGTAAAAATAAAAGGGATTCAACACTGCGGCTCCCCCAGTGATATCTATAAATACAGCCCGTCATTGGTTCTGATCAATCTCGATCATCACGAGAATCAAGAGCTCGGAGTACAGCTCAAGTCCGAGAAGAGATTGGGAGAATGCCAAGTTTGGGGGGTTTTGAGCAAGCCTTTGGGACGGAAGATGACCCTACTCCTCTTCTCCAATGCTCCCTTGGATTTCTATGTCCATCAAAATGCTCTCCAGGGTCACCTGAAAGAATTTTTGCCCAACACCAACCGTGAAGAGGTCGAAAAGCTACAAAAAGAAATCCAAACCTTTAAAAATCAGGCAAAGAACCTCGAAGAAAAAGATGCCTTTATCAAAGAACTCCAAGCGGCCTTAAGGGAAAAAGACCACGAAATTATCGCATTGGAAGAGACGATGCGTGCCCTTGCAGAAGCATCGGGGTCCGGCTCGGGAATGTCTGACAAAGATAAAAAATCCTTCGAAAAACAGATAAAACAACTGGAACAAAATCTGAATATCACCAAGGAAGATCTCGAAAATGCCTTGGCCTCCAAAAAGAAAGCCATGAGCCAAGCGTCTGAGAGTATGGAAAAACTATCAGAGCTCAAACGCGATCTCGAGGAAGAGCAAGAACGCAGTCGGAAGGCCAAACGAACCCTTAGCGAATTGGAAGATCAACTCTCGTACAACAAGATGTCCCTCAAACGAGCGGAAGATGACGCTGCGAGACAACTCGCCCAAAAAAGAGAGAAAGAGGAGCAAATCGAACGGTTAAACGAAAACAACCGCGCTCTGAAATCCCAAACGGAAACGCTAGAAGAGCAGCTCACGAACAATACGGCATCCTATAAAAAGGAAAAGGAATCACTCGCGGAGGAGATCGAAGAGCGAGAAGCAAAGATCAAGCGCTTAGAAACGATGCTCGAATCCCTCAAAGGCAAAGGAGATGGAAACACCGGAAAACTGAACGAGGAGCTTGGCAAGGCTCGAGCATCATTTGAAGAACTAAAGAGCATCCATGAAACACTTGAAAAGAAGAAAGCGATCTTGGAAACGGAGAGAGAGGAGCACAAGGCTCAACTATCGACTTTGAAGGATACATGTAAGAACCTTAGCCTTGAAAAAAACCAACTCGAAGAATCCATCGAACTTCAAAAGAAAGAACACGCCCAAATTTTGGAACGTCATGAAGCGGAACTGTTGGCGAAGAATGACGAGTTACAGGCACAAGAGAGAACCCTGACCGTCAGCAAAGGCGAAGTAGAAGAGCTGCAAGCTGTCTTACAAGACCTAAAAGAAACGCAACGCACCCAACTCCAAACCCTGAGTGAACTGGAGCAAAGAGGAAACGAGCAATCGGAAAGCATTCGCAAATTCGAGTCGGATATTAAACAAAAAGATCTCGAACTCGAGTTTGCAAACAAGGAAAGAGACTCGTTGAAAGATCAAGAGAAAGGTCTCCGAACCCAACTTGCACAACAACTCAAAGACATCGAGTTGGGGAACCAGCGCTTACAGCAAAAAGAGACGGATTTACGAGAGCTTCAAGATGAGCATCGAAACCTGCAATTTACATATAAAAATCAACAAAGCCAGCTCGAGCAAAACGAAACGGAGATTTCTTCTATCAAAGAGCAACTGACAGAAGCTTCTGAGCGCGAGAACAGTCTGAACGAGATCATTGGAGATTTGGAGGATAATCTTCAAACTGTAAATCGCAACGAACAAAGCAACCTCGGAAAAATATCGGCACTCGAAGAGAGGATTCAGTTTAAAGACGACGAAATTATTGGACTTCAAAACAAGACCAAAACCCTAGATGAAAATCTAGAGCGAACCTCAAAGGAGGAGAGACGTCTTCGAAGAGAACTGGAAGATTGGGAATACAAAACAGAGAAGCTAAAGGGCACGCTCGAAGGCATCCAACGGGAGAAAGATTCTCTGAACACCCAGTGTCAAACTCTTAAGGAAGAGTTGAACTCCTTATCCCATCAGCAAGCGCAACGTGAAGAGGAATATCAAAGCCTCTCCGCCGAACTGGAGAAGACACAACAAGACAGCCAGCGCCTGCTCGAATCGAACGAACGTTTGCAATCCGATACATCGGTACTGCGCGAAGAGCTCTCAACCATTCAAAGCAATCTAAAGACGAAAGAGAACCTCATCGCCAAGGTTCAATCGGAATACGAAGACTCCAAGAGACAAGCGTCCGATGAGCGTGAACATCTACAATCGATCATTCAAACGTCGCAAGCGGAGAATCAAAATCTGCATGTCCAAATAGAAGCAATACAACAGCAACAACAAGAACAGGCGATAGAACGAAACGCGCACCTTGAACGGATTGCCTCCCTTGAGAATGACCTAAGTGAGCAAGAGAGTCGGTTCACTTCGATTCGTGCACGCATCAGCGGTATCGAAGATGAAAAGTCGCAAGCCATCGAAGCAAAGGCAGCATTGCAAACCGAACTCGAATCTTTGCACAGTCAATATCAAAACCAAGAGGCACGTTTAGAGGAATCCAAACGATCATTGTCTGAAAACCAAGTGCTCTACGCGCAACTTGAAGCGCAGATGCAGGAGTCCAACGCTCAGAATCGAACCTTGACACAAGAACTGCAAGAGCTGAGCAATGCCGATAGAGAATCAAAATCGCAACTGAAGCTCATCGAAAACCAATTGGCATTCGAACAACAAAAAGTAAAGCGTATTCAAGAAGATACAGCGCAGCAGCTACAACGTATCAGAGCGGAGCAAGAGAAATCTGATCAACTCCAGCAAAAGATTACAGATCTAATGCAGTCCCAAAACAATCTTACGTTGGAAAAGAATCAACTGGAATTCAAGCTTCAAAGTCTGAGCGGTCAATTAGCTGATGCCAAGAACCTCTCTGAGCAGCATCTGCAATCGAAAAATACACTAACGGAGGAATTAGAGTCGCTAAAAGCAAACGGCAAGAAAGCAGAGTCAACGATCTCATCCCTACAATCCGAACTTCGAATCGCCCAAGACAATAGCAATTCCAAAGCGCTCTCCCAACGCGCAGAGAGCCTAGAAAAACAACTGGAAAAGGTATCCTTGGAGAAAGAAAATCTACGAAAAATATTGGACGAAGGAAATCAATCTGGCAATTCAGAGCAATTAATACACTTAAAAACCGTTACGGAACAACAGACTCGAGAACTCACAGAGCTCAAAAATGCCAAGTTTAAAATTGAAATGGATTTTGAGCGTCTACAAGAAAACCTCGCTCGAGAACAAAATCGCAGTCAAACGCTCCAATCTGATTCTGACAAAAACAGAAGTCAGTTTCAAGAGCTACAAACCAAATCGACTCGATTGGAAAT
>JAYYRF010000386.1:0-3251 GCA_036127535.1 Myxococcota bacterium
TGCTGACAACCGCCCTTGCTCAAGAAGACCCACCAAGCAATCCGGACTCCGATCCACCAACAGAGACAGAGCCACCAACAGAGACAGAGCCACCGGCAGAGACAGAGCCACCGGCAGAGACAGAGCCACCAACAGAAGAAGGTTCTCAGGAAAACGATCCCACCGAATCGTCACCGGTCGACCCGCCCGATCCAAAAGTACAAGAATTGGATTGGTTCGCAGAGGCAGAGCCACCGCCACCACCACAAGAAAACGATCCCATTATGGGCGTGGAGCTACAACTCGCGAGCGGGGTTCCCTTGAAAGGGTTTTCACCCATCTTGAGCGTGATTGAATGGAAAAAAGGACAACCCATGTACATCCGGATCAACGATAACTGGATGTTTATCGAGGCCGCCAAGATCGAAACCATTCGTCCTCTCGATGAAGCGGAACAGGAGGCGCTGACCCAATCACCCAGAACATCGAGGCCATCACGGACGGCAACGGCACCGAGGAATACCACCCTGCCTACGACGGACTATGAGAATTATAGCTATTCCCGCTATGTGTACTCTCCGAGCGCAATTCCGATGAAAGCCGGAGAAGGCTACGTCAGTGAGAAACTCTTCCTCTTTACCTCCGCAGCCTATGCCATTAACGATAACTGGACAATCCTCGGAGGAACCATCACCTGGTTTCCCCCCGCCCTATTCATATTGGGAACCAAAGTGTCCTTCCCGCTTCAGGAAAACGTACACGTTAGTGTCGGGGGAGAAAGTTTTATGAGTGGTTTGGGCGGATTTGAAGCGCTCGCAACCATTGGATTTGCCGGTATCACCTTCGGTGACAAAGAGAGCAATGTAACGATCAATGCTGGCGTAGGAGAGATCAATCAAAGCATCGGCTATCCGATTTCCGTATCGGCCATGACCCGGATTAACACACGCGTCCTTCTTATGACCGAGAATTGGTACATACACAGTCCTGGAAACAGCTTTGGAGAAGGCCTGGCAATCGCATCTCTCGCCTTGCGCTTTATCCCTCCACCCAAAAAAGATACAATTGGGAAAAACGTATGGGTAACCGACGTGGGTCTGTTCGGAATGTTTCCCATGTATTCGGGCAGCTCCGAGATCATCTTTCCATTGCCACTGCTCGAATTCTCCTACTACTTTTAAAGCGTTCGCACCAAAGCACCCTCCGTTTCCGACGATGGCTTGCCTTGACGCTCTTTGATCGTCTATAATCCTTGTATGCGAGGAGACTCATGATACCGCTCTTGTTCATACTCGGATGTACTCCAAAGCCCCAAAGCACCGCTTTGTCATCTTGTGATAGCGAATCTGATCAGGCGTTGTACGTTTTCCAAAGCATCCAATATGCCCGTCGAGAAAATAACGTCGCTTGGGGGTTTGATATCGATGGACATACCAGTAGCCGAGAAGATGCAGAAGGCTGTTTTCATGAAGACATGGTCGATCCCCTCGGAAACGAAGGGATCGACAATACAATGAGCTCACTGCTACCGACGCTAGATCTCACAGAAGCCTTTGCGGTAGAGGGTATTCTTCAAGATTCCATCAACACCGGGGAGTTGATACTCATGCTCCAATTCCTAGGATTAGACGATAGCCACAATGACGAATGTGTGGAACTGAGACTCCTCAAGGGCACCGGAACCCCCATGGTCGGAACCAATGGTCAGATACTGGATGGACAAAGTTTTGATATTCAGCCCAATATATCCCCTTCGATTACCGAAGATGTGTCCTTGAGCGATGGGGTGTTCACCGCATCCCCCATCGAAATGGATATTCCCTTTCGCGTATTGGACAAACATTTGGAGTTCTCTATGCGAAACGGCTCGATTCGAGGGATAATTCAGCCGGACGGTTCCATCGAAGGTCACCTCGGTGGCGCGATTCCGCTCAGCGAACTCATCGAGATCGTCAGTTTCGAAGAGGTCGCCAATACAGACTTTCTCATCGATCTACTCAGCCGTGCTGCCGACCTGTACCCCGATGAAGACGGCATCTGCGAGAGTTTTTCCGTTGCCCTTTCTTTCCGTGCCATTCCGGCCTATCTGTACGAAGACTAATCTCGAAAATCATCATCCTCTCTGGGGCGTACCAATGTGATCCCCGTCGACAACATATGGGTTTTATAGAGAGTGTGCGCCAACATTTGTGGTGCTTCCACCAAAACCAGCGGCCGGAGAAGTCGCAAAGCCGAAACGATACTCGCCATCGATACGCCATCTTCTATATCCAACTCGCCCATATCCAAAACGCCCCCTTGTGGCAGCTTTTTTAGGGCGGAACAAAAGGCATCTGCGTTGCACCGATCGATGTCACCTTCTATATAATATCGCTCCAAGCGCTCCTCTATTTTCCAACGAAGCATACAGTCCCCCTACTTATTCCTATCATGATGTCCCCTCGCTCCTGTATCAAAATCTTCCCTTCTCTTTCGACGCACATCGGTCCCACATATCCTGCCCAACGCGTCTTCCCCACTCCCTATCTGCAAGCCTTCGATCCCTTTCTGCTGTTGGATATCATTACGCTACATCCACCATCGAAGCACTTACATCCAATCCCCCACCCATATTATGGACTCGAGCGGATTAGTTACCTGATACACGGTCATAAAACCTACCATCATCCATCAGGGGAACCAGATGTACAGCCCGCTGGTTCCGTACACTGGCTGCAAGCGGGAACGACAACGACTCTCCGCGAATCGGTCTCGATCTCAGAAGCACATCCTCCACCATTTCATGAAGTCCAAATTTGGATCCAATTACCGCGAGCGCACAAACATCGTCCCGCCACGACGAAAGTATGGTCCGGCAACGATTTACCGATCGTACACCCCTCCAATTCTCGAACCCGCATTCGGATTCTCTGCGGCGCCCTTCAAGAGATACAATCTAAAATTCAAAGCAGCGCCGAAAGCAATGTACTTCATATTACGCTGCAAAACGACTCTCTCACATTGCCCATACCGGCTCGTTTGAAAGCAGCCGTATATGTTCTGAGCGGACATGTCCAAGTCGAATCACAACGGATAGATGCGTTTCAAATCGCAATTTTCGGTGAGGGAGAGTCGTTGAGAATACAAGGGCACGGTTCTCTGATCCTCTTGAGCGGTGTCCCGCTCAAAGAACCCATTGCTCGACAAGGAAGCTTGATCACACATACAAAAGAGGCGCTGATGCAAGCGTTCCACAATTATCAAAATGATACAATGGAGACTAAGAGACAAAA
>JAYYRF010000387.1:0-4522 GCA_036127535.1 Myxococcota bacterium
TGTTACTGGGAGACGATGATGACTGAAACAAAACATGACATGGTTATGCCGCATCTTTGCTCAGAATTCTTCTTATGGATTTGCTACGCATCCGAAAATGGTTTGGGGCGTTTGGGCGTTGAGCAAAAGCGCGGCCAAGAAACCATTCAGTTGGAGATCCTCTTTTGGATTGAGGATCGCATATCTTTCCGCAATCCCGCAGAAGAACAGACAAGGGCAGTGGTGACCGGAGATTCTCTGTTTCAAACCCAAGAAGCAGCCGCGGCCCTCTCCAGCGGAAAAATGATTCAAGATCTTCGCCTTCATTTACGTGTCGATGAGCGAGAATACTCCTTGACCTTGAAGTCGCCGTATTTGGACATATCTTCCTTGAAATTCCCTGAACACGAAAAATCAGATGATGAGGCGCTAATTCTTGAAAGAATGTGGCTGTACAACGAAGTGAATTTCGTATTGGAATCTCTATATCAGTACTTTACAGAACTTCGTTTATCCGAAGAGTGGAACAAGGAAATTCTACCCAAAATCCGAGACTGGGTTCACGGTGTTGAGGTTTTTTAACCCTGGTAAAGACGGCGATATGTGAATTAAATCAGTATGCGTCTAAAAATAGATGGACTGAATTTTCTAAAAAAATGCTAATTTGCCTCAGAAGGGGATGACAGATCAACAATAAATCTCTTTTTCCCTTTTTGCCAAATTTTAGAAGATAAGATATTATTCTAAGTAACCTTGTGCTTGGAGGCGATTCTTGAAAGTCGTTTTTCGTGGAGTCAGAGGCTCTATCCCAATAGCGAGCGATCACACCGTCCGATACGGTGGTAACAGTTCTTGTGTAGAAATCCAAGCGAAGGAAGGACCTCCCCTGATTTTGGATTGCGGAACCGGAGTTCGTTCTTGTGGAATGGATCTGCTTAGGCAACGCGTACAGCATGTAGAAGTCCTTTTCACACATTTTCATATGGATCATCTTTTCGGGTTTCCCTTCTTTGGTCCTCTCTATTCCCCGAGTTGTCGCATCAACGTAAGTGTTCCTGCGGAAAGTGGTATAGATGCGCAGAATAAACTGTCCCGATATCTGAACGGTATTTATCATCCTCTGCGAGTGCGTGATATACCCTCTACGCTTAATTTCACGGGTCTGAAACAAGAAGAAGAGTTTCAGCGGGGGCCGTACAAAATCAAAGCGGTGACGTTGAACCATCCGGGCGGTTCTTGTGGTTATCGTGTAGAAGCGGACGATTCCGTCGTCCTATATCTAACAGACACCGCCCCAATGACCACGCCAGAGTCTGGACTATCCGCCGGAAAAAAGCCGCCTGAGATCGAGCGTCGCCTGCTTCAGGCAATGGAAGAGGCAGACGTCGTCATCATGGATACCATGTTCAGCTACGAAGAGTATCTCGAGCGCATTACTTGGGGGCATGCCTATCCGGAATATGCCGTGAAATTATGTGAACTGGCGGGTGTAAAGCAATTGTATCTCTTTCATCATGCTCCCGACGCGAGCGATGATCAGTTAGACGAACTCGCTGATTATTGGTCAAAGTACGATGGCGGAAAAGATGGAATCTTACGCGTCAAGTTGGCCGCTGAAAAGGATTGTATCGATCTGTCCTGAGCCACCGTCATCGAGGCGAGTGCCAGTCAAATTGAGAAAACAGCCAATACTCTTGCTCTTGGATCGGTTTTCATCCTTGTATTGAAACTTTGGCTTGTGGTATAATCAATTGGTCAGACAACGGGAGGACTCTTATGGCAATCATCATCAAAGGCGGTACAATCGTAACAGCAGACCACACGTTTCGAGGCGACATATTGTGTGTAGGTGAACAGATCGCAGCCATCGGTTTGGACTTAGAAACTCCGTCCGGTGCTGAAGTTGTCGATGCAAGCGGTTGTTATGTTATGCCCGGTGGGATTGATCCACACACCCATATGGAACTCCCTTTTATGGGGACAGTGGCATCGGAAGATTTTTTCACCGGCACGACCGCCGCTGCTGTTGGTGGTACCACCATGATCATCGATTTTGTAATCCCGTCTCCTCAACAAAGAATTCTCGATGCATACCATACATGGAGAGGCTGGGCAGAGAAGGCGGCTTCTGACTACTCTTTTCATGTAGCGATTACTTGGTGGGACGATAGCGTATATGAGGATATGGGAACGCTGGTCAAGGATTGGGGAGTAAACAGTTTCAAGCATTTTATGGCCTATAAGAACGCGATCATGTGCGATGATGAAGTCTTGGTCAATAGTTTTTCCCGCGCACGAGATTTGGGCGCGTGGTGCACGGTTCACGCTGAAAATGGAGAATTGGTCTACCGACTTCAACAAGAAGTTGCCGATATGGGTATACTCGGCCCGGAAGGACATCCACTGTCTAGGCCGCCGGAAGTTGAGGGAGAAGCCGCTAACCGTGCGATTCGTATCGCACAGGTTTTGGGTGCCCCGCTTTATTTGGTTCACACGTCCTGCAAGGAAGCGTTGGAAGCCGTTACGCGTGCCCGTTTGGAGGGACAACGCGTTTTTGGAGAAGTTCTTGCACAGCACTTGGTGATCGATGATTCGGTGTATCGAGACTTGGATTGGCGCACCGCTGCTCATCACGTCATGAGCCCTCCTTTTCGACCAAAAGGACACCAAGAAGCGTTGTGGCGAGGTCTACAATCCGGAATGTTACAAACGACAGCGACGGATCACTGCTGCTTTTGTACGTCTCAAAAAGAAATGGGTAAGGACGACTTCCGAAAAATTCCAAATGGAACCAGCGGTGTAGAGGATCGGATGTCGGTACTTTGGCATCACGGTGTGAGAACCGGACGCCTAACGCCGAATGAATTCGTCAAGGTGACCTCTACCAATTGCGCGCAAATCTTTAATATCTACCCCCGAAAGGGAGCGATTCAGGTCGGTGCAGATGCAGATATCGTCGTGTGGGATCCCAATGCTTCTCGCACAATCTCTGCGGAGACCCACCATCAAAATATCGATTTTAATATCTACGAGGGCATGGAGGTCACGGGACTTGCTGCCGCAACGATTGGGCGCGGACGGATCCTCTACATGAATGGGGATGTTCGAACCGTCCGAGGAACCGGGAAGTACATACCACGTCCTTGCTTTGCATCGTATTATGACTCTTTGAAGACGAGAAAGGACGTAAACGTACCCACAGCCGTTAAGCGAGACAAATAAAAATTCATAGATCTAATGGTACAGATGTCGGCTTGCTGTGTACTATTATGCTGTGATGAGATCAAAACCACCCAGTGGGTCAAGTGGTTGTGTTACTCTGTTCATAAGCCAAAACATTGTGGGGTCATATGCGTTTTTTGAGTTTATCCTTGTGTTTACTATTATTCAGTTGCGAAGATGTATCGAAAGGTACTTCCGAAATAAATCTGACAGAAGACTGCGCGACAGAAGACTGTTTAGATGAAAAAGAAGACGGTGAATACGACGAAGAGGAATGGGATGAGGAAGAATGGGAAGATGAAGAATGGGACGAGGAAGAATGGGAAGATGAAGAATGGGAAGACGGTGAATACGACGAAGAAGAATGGGACGAGGAAGATTGCGATGCACTCTACGACGAGTGTATAGACTCGAGTGAAACACCCGAAGACTGCGAGAAGGTGGTTGAGGAATGTTTGGAAGGGGAAGAATGGGGGGAAGAGTGCTACGTTCTTTTCGAAGAATGCGTAGAGTCTGGTGAAGACGATCATATATGCGAAGAGTTATTCGAAGAATGCTTCGATCAAGCGGCAGAGGATTGGGAAGAAAACTGGGAAGAAGAATGGGGGGAAGAGTGCTACGTTCTTTTCGAAGAATGTGTAGATTCCGGCGAAGAACTCACCGATTGTGAAGTCGTATTGGACGAATGTTTGGAGGAAGAAGCAGATGAGGAGGAATACGATTCGGAAGAGGAGGATTCCGATAACTGCTGGGATCACTTTGAAGAATGTGTCGATGACGGTGGCTCCATGGATGAGTGTTGGGAAGAGTCCTACCTCGCCTGCATAGAATCAGAAGGAGAAGAATGCTTCTCGAATTTAGAGACTTGTATTGAAGACGGTAACGATCCCAATGATTGCTGGACAGACTACGAGGAATGTGCGGGGGAAGCAGAGCAAGAAGAAGAGGAGCAAGATTGCGACGCCAGTTATCTTACATGCATAGATAGCGGTGAGGATCCCTTGTTGTGTTTGGACGCGTACTTGGATTGTAGTGAATCTTAATGTTTTTGATATCGTGGATTGCTGTTCCCAAAATCCGACCTATCATCGACGGTGTGAAACCAATCTTTGTCGCGAATGAGTGGTATTAAATCGGAATCATGCAGAAAAGAAGAGAGATTTATCACGGCCGGATTGTACGATTGGGGCTAGAGCAGGCGCAGCTACCCAACGGAGCCCGCGTTGAATTGGAAATCATCCGTCACCCAGGTGCGGCCGCCATTGTACCGTTACATGCGGATGGAACCGTTACCTTGATTCGTCAGTATCGCCACGCTGTG
>JAYYRF010000388.1:0-4002 GCA_036127535.1 Myxococcota bacterium
CCGATTAAGAAAGTCGAAAAGAAACCCACTACGAAAAAAGAAACGGCCAAAAAAAAATCTGAACCCGTCAAAAAGAAGCCCGACAAGATTCACACGCCCAAAAAGGGGACGGAAAATGGAGACAAACGAGCGGCTATACTGAGAGAACTCGAGCGAAAAAAGAGGCTCTCCGCGCTGAAGGGAGCAAAGGAACGAAAGGAAACCTCCAAAGACGGTGTTGAAGGCGATGTTCCATCCTCTTCGTTAGGCCCCGTAGATGCCGTATTGGGCGCCTACATAGAAAAATGCAGACAAAGTATTCTACAAAACTGGAGTGTTCTACCGACAATTGTTCAAAAGAATCCGGATCTAAGCGTTTTACTAGAGGTAAGAGTAAGTGCCAGCGGTTCTATATCGAAAATCAAAGTATACAAGAGCTCTGGAAACGCATCATTTGATCGCTCTGCCGTCATGGCGCTGAATAAAACAGCGAAATTGCCGTCTCCTCCCAATAAATACCAAAAATCTGCTGCTGGTGGTATTCTTATCCAGCTTGATGCAAAGGATAAAACCTTATGAAATGGTTAAAGTTTATTCTAATCCCCATCATCATGGCGACCCTTCTACCAACACTGACCATGGCAGAGGAAAAGATTTATATCTATATCGGTGGCCCGGGGAAAAATAAAATTCCGGTAGCATTACCCAAACCCGTCTCTTCTTCCAAAGCGAGCGTCGAGTTTTTTGAAGTACTCAAAAATGATCTGGAACTGTCCGGATGGGTAGAAATCGTAGATCCGAAAACATATATAGAACCCCCCAACGTCGGTATAAGACCAGGTAACTTCCGATATCAGGATTGGGAGATTACCGGTGCTGCCGGACTGGCAAAAACCAAATTTGAAATCAAGGACAATAACATCCGCTCAGAAGTGTGGGTCTACGACGTAGCCGGACGCAAGAAGATTGGGGCCAAGGCCTTTTCGGCAAAACCGGAACGCTTGAGAACATTGGCGCATAAAGCTGCCAATGAAATCATTGTGCAACTGACGGGTAAAAATGCACCCTTCAATACTCGTTTTGCCTATATCGGTAGCCAAACGGGTAATAAAGAACTGTACATCATGGACTTTGACGGCGAAAATAAGATGCGAATCACAAGAAATGGAAAAATCAATATCAAGCCATCTTGGAATCGCAACGGAGATAAAATAAGTTTTACCAGCTATTTAAATGGGAATCCCGATCTGTATATTGCTGACCTTTCAAAGGGAAAGATTTCACGTCTATCTGCTCGCAGGGGCGTGAACATCGGCGCCAGTTGGTCACCAACCAACCTGGACATTATCTTGACCCTCGCGCCCAACGGCAACTCCGATATTTATAAAATTAATGCTCAAACTGGACGCATAATTCAGCGTTTGACAAAGAGTTATGGCATCGATACCGCCCCCGTGTATTCTCCGGATGGTTCAAAGATTGCCTATGTATCAGAACGTTCCGGTGGAGCACAAATTTATATTATGGATGCAGACGGTAGCAATCATAAAAGATTGACGTTTCAGGGCTCTCAAAATACCGATCCAGACTTTTCACCCGATGGCTCCACTCTTGCCTTTGTATCGAGGGATCAAAACTTCGATATTTTCACATCAACGTCGACGGTTCTGGACTCCGCCGGATCACCCAAGACTCGGGCAATAACGAAGATCCTTCATGGAGCTTTGACGGGAATTACATCTCCTTTTCGTCTACCCGAACCGGGTCATCGCATATTTGGTTATCTACAGCGGATGGTGTTCACCAAGCCCAACTGAGCAAAGGGCGCGGAGGGTTCACCAATCCTTCTTGGTCACCCACCATCTCGTGGTAAAACCTGCTATCCGCGAAGCCGAGGATATAACCCTGTACGACTGCGTACTTTTTTGTTATGGTGCATGAGTAAAAAGGAAAAGCAATGAAGCACGCAGCAATTGAAATTGGCTCAGCCGCACTTCAACTCATGATTATGAACGACGAAGGACAAATCATTTGCGATGAAAGTCGTGATATTGGTCTTGGAATGGGTCAAGGAGGCCTGCTTCCAACCGAAAGGGTCGAAGATGCCATTGCGGCCTTGGCCGAATTGGTTGAAATTGCACGTCTACACGAAGTTCCCGTTTGGCGTATTCAATCCGTTGCTTCGTGCGCATTGCGTAGAGCGTTTAATTCGAAATCAATCATTAAGCGCATACACAGCGAACTTGGACTTGAAACGTATCTACTCAACACTGAAGAGGAAGGCAAGCTCGCTTGGAAAGGAGCTATCTGTGGACTAACGCTTCCGGAGGGGCCTACAGCTGTTGTTGATATAGGTGGCTCCTTTATTGAAGCGGTTTCGGGAATACCAACACGAATGCTACAGTTTCAAACGTTTCACCTTGGCTATATGAGTCTGACAGAACAGTTTTTTGGAAGATCAGCACACAATTACAGTATGCCCCAAGTTTCAAAGATGAAACACTATATCGATGACCAACTCTCGCGATTACAATGGCAAACTCGTCCTCGAATTTTGGTTGCTGCCGGTTCTGCAGCAATGGCAATCGCCTCTATGGAGAGGGGTTTACTTCAACACAACCCGGCAGAGATCCATGGCTTGCGTCTCAGTCGAGGAATTCTACGAAAGTGGTCAGATCGACTGCTTGAACGAACGGCACAAAATCGAAAGACCCTTTGCCCGGCCTACCCCAACAAGGTGGATTATCTGTTGGCAGCATGCTGTGTTTTAGAGAGTATCTGTACCTATTCGTTACGCGACAGTCTTCTCATCTCAGGCGGCGGTCTACGCCTGGGCGTTTTGATATCGGACTAGTTATTTCCAAACGAGAAGTAGGGAGTAAACAAGCTTTCCCCGCGTTCAGAAAGGTGGGCAGGATTAATGCCCAAGTCGAGTGAGATAGGGCCAACAGACGTTAGCCATCGCAGCCCAACCCCAACACCGTACCGTATGCTTTCGTCACCCTCTAGAATGGAATCTGTCTGTAACGTTTCGTTTTGGAACCCCAAATAGCCGAGATCGCAAAATGTAATGATGGAAATATGCTCCAGTTCAAATGGTGTCAATGGGTACAAAGCTTCCAAACTGAGAGTGTAGAACAGATCCCCTCCGGTCGGTATCCATTGTGCAGGGTTTTCACGCAAACTCGAAGACTCGATCGCAGGTCCTATTTGAGTTGGAAACGCAATCTCGGGACGCAGAACATAGTTGGTCGGCCCCACACTGTTTCGAGAAAATCCTCGTAGAGAGTTCGCACCACCAAGAAAGAATCGTTGATCAAAAGGCAAGGTCTCTTCATTTCTCATAACGGCCAAACCATTCGAATTGGATACGCGAAAACGAAATTGTTGTAGATCCCAGTTATATGACCAGTTGCTAAGCGCTTGAACCGATGAAGCCATACCGAGAAGACCGTCGGTTACACTCAGTCCAAGACTGGCAAAGCCTCCCTTCTTGGGATTGAAAGGAGAATCCCGACCATCCCAAATCGTTGACAGGGTTCCGCCACTTGACCAACGGTGGTTACGGGTAGAGAGTATCTCTATCCATGGATCTCCTGTAATCAGAAGCCCTTGGTCATAATCGTCGATATCAACCCGTTGGATTCCATATTCGACCAGCATACGCCAGTTCTGATTAATACTCAAAGAAACACCCGCCTTCAGTCCAGAGCGATACAGACGGAAATTCGACTCTTGTATTTGCTCGCGTAACACAAGCTCAGTAAAAAATGACCCCTGTTTGATGGGAAGCCTTGGTGCCGTGTAGCGTATGGAAGTCCTCCAATCCGGAGCGTAACGATCCAAGAGCCAACCTTCTCCGTCCCATCCAAAGCCAGCTTGACCAACAAATGAAAGTTTATGCCCCAAACCAAACAGGTTCCGATGCCCAGATGAGAATCGGAGTTGGGCTCCTTCATCTGTGGTAAGAGCCCCCGCAATGGTCATGAAGATATTGGGGTGTTCATCGAGTCGAATCACCAT
>JAYYRF010000389.1:0-7325 GCA_036127535.1 Myxococcota bacterium
GCATTCGAGGCTGTGCCCGTCACGATCGATCGCGACCGCCCATGTGAATAAAAAAGCCGCGAACGGCCCTTGCGAATCGCCGAAGACCTAACGAAAAAGGTCGGTTAAAAAAGAGCCAACCCTACGCGAGATCATTTGTACCAAGATGTATGTCATCCATGCACTTCGATTACCATATACTCCTCTGCGTAGTTGGTGTGAATCGTGCTTAACAAGACTAATAGAAGCTCAGGTTGTCTATGACATAGGCGGTGGAATTGTCGTCGTCGACGATGACATAGGCGATTTGAGGGCTGTTCAAGGTAAAATCGATCCGATCGGGGCTTGCGCTGAGTATCGAGTCCAACAATACTCCACTTTCTGAATAGACATCCGCTTGAATATAGTCGATTTCAGTGTCGATTGGATTGTCAAAGGAGACATGTTGAACGGGCAAATGCACAGACGGATCGTTGGGATCTACAAAATCGATGCGTATGGGATCATACCAATTATGGCTAATGAGAACCCGGGTATGCGTTGAAACTCCGTAGTTGTGGGTTGTGGGATCGGAGGTGTTGTTGCTGCCCGAAAAGAGAACCCCTAAGGACAGATATTGATCTGTAACCGCTGCTCCATTTGGACAATCCTCAAAATCGATGGTTGCCGCTGGTCGATCCGCAGCGATCTCAACCTCTGCAGAAGAGCCTGAAGCGCCATCCGCGGTTCCATCATTGGGGGTGGCCGTACAAGACCACAACTCCCCCTCTGTGGTTTCTGTGTAGGAGATACTATCTTGTGGATGGACATTGCTGTATGTCGATCCCTGCCAAAGCACACCATCGACCGTCCATTCCATTGTATAGGAGATGCTATCTCCATCCATATCGCTTGCAGCGCTGACGACCTCACACAAAAGGTCGTCCTCCTCCAGTGGCGTTGTGGGCACAATGGCAATGCTGGGAGCGGTGGGTAAAGAGTTTTCAACATAAACCGAGCCATGGTCACTGTGCTGGTCTCCACTGCCATCTGTGGCGGTAACGACGCACTGAATTTCATCTCCCTTGCTGGCGAGTGCGGGCGTAAGCGAAAGCGTATCCCCTGCGGAAAGATCTACGCCCAGTGTTGCATTTACCCAACGGTATTCCAAACCAACGTTGGAGTCATCGGGATCGTCGAATTGCGCCGAGCAAAGAAGAGTGTCGCCAAGGTATGGATTACTGGGAGAAATCACTACATTGCTCACAATCGGAGGATGGTTTTCAATTACAATGGAAGCGCTGCCGATTGGGCCGTACAGTTCACCGTCAAAGGGAGTGATCTCGACGGTCCAAAGATCGCCTTTACTGGTTTCGGTATGGAGAAGAGTCTCCGAAGTAATCGCAGTGGGAACACCATTCTTAAGCCATAGATACTCCATCGTAAGGAGATCTCCATTTGGATCGCTTTGGTCGCTAAAAAGAACCGATAAATCATCTCCCGTATATGCAGGTGCGGGCTGGATGGAAAAAATGGGTTGATTGGGGGGTGCGTTGGAGTCTTCGACGCGTACGATGATGCTGTCAATACAAAGAGCCTCTTGTTCATCGGAGACCAAAAGGGCGATGGTGTGGGTTTGTGCACTGAGACCTGCGGTAACAAAACTGATTTCACCAGCGGAATTTACAATGCTGCTTCCCAGTATGCCGTCTTTATCCGACTGCCAATATACCGATAAAGACGTCACCGGGTTGTCATCGCTTGTTAACGCGGTAAATAAGATTTCTTCGCCATTGGTCGTTGTACTGTCGTTTTGCGGGTTGGTAATCACACAAGTTGGCGTCTCATTTTCCTCTGTAGCTCCTGCAACCTGAATACTGATTTCATCACGACCCGCCGCGCCTTCGGGATCTCGCACCTCCAAAACAACGTTGCTGTCCGATGCTAGGAAATCTATTTCACAGCTTGTTTCACCCAAATTGTTTGTGTTTTGCCAAGGACATAGATTTCTCTCTCCTACATACCAAGCAGCTTCCAGTTCTTCGTTTTGGTGACTTGCATCGCTCACTTGTCCACGGAAGGTCACGATCTCTCCAACCGTTACATTGGTTCCGGAAGAGTGTGAGGTGATGGTTGCTTCAGGATTGGCATTAAAGCTTTTGGTTCCGGTATCAGAAGTGCAGGCGATTACAAACAACGAGATCAAGTAAGAATGCTTCATGGTTAAACTCACAAAAGGATGTGCCTCTTTTATTCTATCTATTGTCCTTTCCATTGAGAAGGATATTTGTCATGAATTTCATGCTTCCATCGTTCTAAATCCAACGCAACACCATTTCTATCCCTTCTTTCTCAAGATGACTCATTTCGTGAGTCAAGAGCGCTTCGACGCCATCTCCGTTCATCTCTCCCACAACGTCAATGAACGCGGCAAAACCGACCCCGGTGGCTCCCTTGATCCGTCGACCGGTCACATCAGAGAATTCATTGACCGTATCAAAGGAAGCTTTCCACAAAGGCACATATACAACCCCATCCATGCCGGTACTGTTCTCATGCAAATTAGGGACAACAAAAAAAGCTAGATCTTCCTCGTTGTTGAGAGCACCCGCCTCTCGTACACATTCACCGTCCTTATTTCCTGCGATTTTTCCTTGAAAGACGATACCGTCTTCCGTAAGCGCTTATGCGGAAAGCGCGTCTTTGAGATGTTGCGCCATCATTTTCGCATCAGACGGATGCAGCGCGCCCAAAAATGATGATTCTGATTCCTTTGATGCGATCTCTTTCAATCGTACGAACGCTTCCCGCTGGGCACAAAGAACACGCTCTTGCTCCGATCTTGTCAATTGCGACATGAACCAAGCGTGTATGTCCCATGCGAGTTGCCCGTGACGGGTTTCATCGGATGCAACCATAGCGTACAGTTTCCGAAGCGCGGGATTGTGCGCGTGGATGGATCTATAATGGGCTTTCAACGCCGCCCACGTTTCAAAAACACATCCTTCTACCGCATTGTGCAGTGCAATTGAAAACAGATCCTCAGCCGCTTCTTCTCGAATCACGTTGGGAACCTCCGCGCCAAACATTTTGGCCAGCGAGAGAAAAGCCCTTGCATGGTGAACCTCATCATCGGCAGCCTGCAAACATCTGTGGATTAAATGCGCGGGCGCACCGCGCTCTTTCAACTGTCGCGCCAGCTCCAAAAAGGCAAGGATGGATGCTGTCTCGAGCTGAGCCGTTTGCGCAAAAAACGAACCCAATCCCGATATCTGGGTGTTCTGCTCAACGTATCCAATCGGTCTGCGCCCCTCACATACTTCCTCGGTCATACCGGTGCATTGTATGGTTCCTACGGCCGTATCGGCCGCCACAGATTCAAAATCCTCGGGCAGGGTTTCGAAATCAAGCGTAAACTCGCAGGTATCAAGCTGTGAAATGTACACGTAGTCTTGGCAAAACATATCGCACGTTAGGTTCTCCAACGATCCAATGTATTCCAAATTCACCAACTGTTGAACCCGACCGGCGTAAATGATTTCGTCGACCTCAAAGGGATACTGGGTCGAATCGCAGTCACCCCCCGTGGGCACAACGCAATCGACCGGATCGTCTAAAGCCGCCGAAGAACTGTCTTCTTCGCCGGACGAACCACAACCGACCAAAGCAAGGGTGGTAAACAACAAACGATGAATATTCATGAAAACCTCTCCATTACAAATAAAATAGTAGATTTCCTCTTGTGAAAAATCAAAAGTCTTTGCGACCATCGGATATATACCGCTCCCTCTTCGGCTTTCAGCATTTCTCTGTACGGATATACTCGCCATCCAAAGCCAATAATTCGGCGTGTCGTATTCTTCGGCGTGCAAACAGAATGTCTCCTCCACTCTGATTTTGTTCAATGTAGAAGACCTTGATATACGCCACAAAAAATTTTTTGGGAGAAGACCGACTTAGGGTGTCGTACGAAAATGGTGTATGGAACTCCACCCCACTTCTTCAAAGCCAGATGCAATCGGTCCTTGAAAGGCACCGTTGTTGTCCAACTCATATAAAGTATAGAATCCATCACTGGATCTATACAAGTGTACAATGGCTTGTCCCTCGAGAGAGTAACTGAGGAAGCTCGTCCAATTTGAAACCGTACTGTTCAACGAGTCGGACGCGACCAAGAGCCCATTACTCTGTACGGCGAAACTCTCGACCACGCCCGTATCCGTCAAGGCCACAACATAACCCGAGGCTCCTTTTTGTACGGAGCCAAACATTCGATATGTGCCCGTCCATGTGCTGTTGTATACATCGCTGCCGATGTATCCACTGGTTAATGGACTGAGTCGAACATTTTGGGTACTCGGTAGATAGCGCAGTAAGTAATCATCTCCGTTGGGTACGGTATAGACGTGTGTAAGCCAACCGGTTGCCCAATACTCATCTTCTAAACAGCAATCGGTATCACCATCATTGGTCAGCTCCAGCGTACGCATTAATCCACTATAGGTGCTGCCGGATTTGTAATGCAGCAAATAGGTCGAGCCAGCGTGCTCCCACGCGTGGAGATTGCTCCAGCCATCCGACCAGTTGGAGTCTTTCGTTGCAGAATTAAAGGTCGCATCCCAATCGAGGGGGTGGATTTTGGCTGTACCACCGACTTCTTTTTGCAAGAACAGGTATGGATCTCCATCGACGTAATAGCCAACAAAACTGCTCCAATTGTTGCTCCATGTTGTACGCTTGGTTTCGCACCCCGTCGTCCCGTTTTCGGTAGCGGTAGAAACCGACACGGCTCCGGAAGAGGAATTATAGCGAATAAGCCAGTCGATTTCGTTGTTGCTGTAGGTTCCGCCCGCTGATATGCTCGATGGTGCAATGGCGTACAGGCGTTTTATATTTCTTCCGCTGGATCCAAACATCATACTAAAATACAAATAGCGTACATGACTATCCGGATCTTTCACCAACGAGAGTCCCTCCGGTTCATACTTGCTTCCCATTGCATTGGCGGTCGACCAATCCATACCGATGGTTGTGGTGTTGAGAACATTTCCCTCTAAATCATAGACGTATAGCAACTTTTCGCTTTGCGATAAGGTGTTGTTACCGGTGATCGCGTACACAAGCCCCGCTTCCTCATCCAGCGCCAAGCCCTGAAACCACATATCATCGACGCGCTGCGCGGGTGCAATATTGAATTCGTAGAGGGGTATAGGGGATTGCCCAGAAGAGAATCCCGATTCGATATCTGATTTGTCGTAAATTCGGATCCAATCATTGTTGGCTTCGTCCCCATCTTTGGAACCCCGAACGGCCAACCACTGATGTTGCAACCCCAATGTTGGGGTCACATGAGACCAGCCGGTCGGCAAAACCTGCGAGAGGACATCAATCGTCATGGTTTTTGGATCGACGCGTGTGACACCCATATCGGACTCCGATCCAATCCACAGCAATGGATCACCATTGGAATCGTACTCGAGGCTCAGATCTTGACCATGTCCCAATCCGATGTTGTTGCTTTCGGTGTATTCTTCACAATACTGGGAATTGCCGGACAACAGCGACAGGCGATTAATCAGTACGTTTTCATACACAAAAGAGGTATCGACAGACATCCAAAGTTCTTCCCGTTCGACATCAACCGCGAGACCCTGTAAAACATTGCCCACATTGTTTCCAATTGGATGGAGTTCCATGACAAATCGGGGAGTGTTGCTGAGATCGACCATCCGATCATCCATCCCGTCGCCGTCTTGGTCGTAGTCATTGAGCCCATCACAGTTTTGGTCTATACCATCGTACCAAATCTCATCCGTTTCAGACAAAATCGTGGGGTCGGTGTCATGACAATCACCGCCACCATACTCAGTTGCGTCGTCACCGTCGCCGTCTTGGTCGTAGTCGCTGCGACCATCGCAATTTTGGTCTATGCCATCATACCAAACGTCCTCGGCTGTGGATAGAATTGTGGGATCGATATCGTTACAATCGCTGCCACCGTACTCGGTTGCGTCCTCGCCGTCGCCGTCTTGGTCGTAGTCGCTGCGACCATCGCAATTTTGGTCTACACCATCATACCAAATTTCATCTTCATTTGGATTGATATCGGGATCGCTGTCGTCGCAGTCTCCGTCTTCTGCACGAACCCCATCTCCGTCCACATCCGCCTCCCCTTCGGTCTCTTCGATATCCAAAGACTCCTCATGGCCTGAATCCTCTTTTTCGGTTTGACTACAGGCGGACAAAAAACAGAAATGCACAACGGCAGAAAAAATGAACATAGAAACCCTTTTATTGAAACCAATCTTTGTGATTCTAACATATTTCCATTTTCACACCCCTCTTTGTTGTCGCCAAGGAACATTCATTCACGCTGAAAGAGCGAATTTGGGGTACTTTACAATCTATCCCATTGTGGCATTACAGGATATATAATCCCTTGAGAGACTGGGCTCTGTTCCGTCTTTGTCGGTGTAAAAATCTCCTTTGCCTGAAATACATTCCTTTACGGCCAAAACAAAATGAAAAAAAGATTCTATCTGATTCCCTTATTCCTTTTTCTGTTCGTATTTGTGTACGCAATTGCATACTATCCTTGGCTCTCCAATCCTCGTTCACAAGAAGACATTGCCAAAGATTGGACAGAAATCGAACAAATGGCACGCTTTCCGAAGCAGTGCCAAAAAGACTGGGCTGCCCTGAAGGAGCTTTTTCAAACAGCCAAAGACGCATCCCGCTTTGCTGAAAAACGCTCTGACCGCTTTGCTTTGGAAAGAGAATTCTCTACGGAATGGTCTACGCTACGAAGCGCGGAGAACGATTTGTTCTTTGAAGACAGAGACGGATTTTTTGAGCGATTTCAGGAGGAATTAGTCCTACAGTGGTCCAAAAATGGTACAGCGGCGGTCAAGAGATGGAAAAATGGAGGACATGCACCCAAACAAACTGATGAAGGTGCCATTTTTGGTCTCGATGTTGCGGAATATTCTTCACTCTTTGACTACATTTCGTTAATGAGCGAGTTTGAAGAGGAAGAGCCGCAAAAACTCCTGATCGAAGTCCTACAAAGCTTTCTGACGTGTGGCAAACAGATCGAATTCTTCATCGGTGTCGAAAGCGTTGTATATTTCAACAAACATGCAAGCGTACCGATGAGGCCGTTCTCGCTTGGAAATGAACAACTCCTGGCACTGATTGCCAGAGAGCATATGTGGACATATCGCGTTCTCGAAAAACAAGACCCCAAAAAAGGCTTTCTACGGTTTCGCTCCAAGGCCTATCATGAGAGACATCTACCTCCCATTTTACGCTCCGAGCATCGCGATGTGCGGGCTTGGAAAGACACCACGGGACAACGATTTCGCAAG
>JAYYRF010000390.1:0-7305 GCA_036127535.1 Myxococcota bacterium
GCCCCTACTTCTCAGAGCTAATGTTCTCAACGAGAGCATGGACCCATCCCAACCTCGGCGCCAGCTACGATTTGGACAGTGCGCAAGAAAATTGGCAACCCACTCTTCTTCCGGAAGAGGAGAGGCTCGGATTGTTGACACGCAGTGCATTTCTGAGCGCACATGCCAGCTCTGCCACATCATCTCCCGTACGCAGAGGCGCCTTTATTTTGCAAGAGCTTCTCTGCGAAGAATTGCCGCCCCTGCCCGACGTAGATATGGAAATACCGATCGAATCTTCGGAGACACCGACCATTCGAGAGCGATTGGCGGTTCACAGTGAAAACAGTAGCTGTATGGCCTGCCACGACCGAATTGACAATGCTGGATTCGCCTTCGAAAATTACGGAGCCATGGGGGAGTGGCGCGAAACCTGGGAGAGCGGTATACCGGTCGATGCGACGGGAACCCTAAACCAAAGCGACTTTAGCAACGCCGTTGATTTGCTCTCTCAAATCGGAGATTCCCCGCAAGCCCAGCGCTGCTACGCGAAAAAATGGTTCAGCTATGCCATTGGCCGTCCGCTGCAAGCGGAAGAAGCGTGCGATCTCCACCGCATCCAAACACGCTTTGTGCAAAGCGGCGGTAATATTCAAAGCCTTCTCATCGATATCAGCATCTCTGACACCTTCCTTTATCTGCCCCGGCGCGAACCATGAAACGACGACAATTTCTTCAGTATGGCGCGCTAACGCCACTGCTCTGTAGGGTTCCACGCGCCCACGCAATGCCGACAACCCCCAAAAGACTGATCATCTTCCACCATCCGCAGGGAACGGTTTTACAAGATTTTTTGCCAAGCGGAACCACGGAGCATTTCGAATACTCCTCCATCACACAGCCACTCGATCCATTCAAAGAGCATATTACGTTGGTCAGCGGCATCGATAACATCATGCCGCGCTACAACGAGGTGAGTACCGCTCACCCCAATGCCAACTATACCTTTTTGACGGGACGCCCTTTCCTCCACCAAGATCCGCAACGACTGACGGCAAGCGGCCCCACCATCGAGCAGGTCATCGCAGAAAGAATCTCGCAAAACACCCCCTTTGAGAGACTCGACTTCGCGATTGGTGGTCCGCGCTCAGAGGGTGGTATCTTGCTTCCCAGTGAGTCAGCCTACTTCTGGTACGGTGCAGAAGAACCCGTTGCGTACTTCCAAGATCCCAGTGTAGCGCTCGCGAGAATCTTTGGGGATCAAAGCATAGATCCCAATGTTGCCTATGAGCAGAGCAGCCGACGAAGCGCCGTCCTATCCCAAGTCCTGCGCAACTTTGACCGTTTTTCAAACCAACTCTCCGGAGACGATAAAATCTCGATACAGAGTCATAGCAATCGCGTCTCACAACTTTTGCGGAGGACGTCCACAACCAACACGGGCTGTGAGGCTCCTTCTTTGCTCTTGCCCTATGGCTACGACTATACCTACGACGATGATACAACCGCCGAACTCATGATCGATATTCTCGTTACCGCGATGCAATGCGACTACACGCGTGTGTCGACCTTGCATTTCGCCAACAGTCACGACCATCGTTTTGAGTGGTTATGGGAGGAAAACGGCGGTCCGATTATCGATAGATCGAGATGGGACAATTGGCACGCGATGGTACACGCGGATTACCAATCGGGAATGGAACACGTATACAAATGGTATATGAAAGTCTTAGCCAAGCTACTGCGCACATTGAGCAACCGGGTAGATGCCGACGGAGACAACATGCTGGAGACCTCCCTCGTCGTATCGATTTCAGAATTCAGTTCCGGACGGCACTGGCACAATTCCCTTCCCATTCTACTGGCGGGGAATCGGCAATACGGAGGAAGGTGGCTCGACTACATGAATGGCGGCCTCTCTGCGCTGGAAGAGAGTATGGGCGCACAGAGCTCCGGATACAATATGAATCAATTTCTGCTGACGTTACTCCATCACTTCGGGTTTGACGATGATGTATTCGGCTCTCTACCGGATGGAGAGAGCGGGGAGCCTCTCTCCGCGCTGTTCGACGCGGGATAGAACCGTGCGATTCCTTTGATCATCTTCCTTCGTACCGGCTACGGCGAGCCCTTTGGCAACGCGTGAAAGATCTCTTCGATATGTGAATCGACCGGTGCAAAGGACTGCAAGGCCTTCCGCAACTGCAAAAAATATTGCAGATTGGCACCGCTGGGGCCGTGGGAATTGTAAATATGATTGGCCATCGCTTGGGGGGTATCTGCGCCGATGTAATACGGATTTTGGACCGTGGCAATGTATACATAGGCAAGAGCGCTACCACCATCCAAAAAATGCACTTCCTCGGTCAGCAATTGATATCCACCCTGCTCACGAACATCGAGGTATGTGAAAATGTCGTGGCGATCCTTTTCGGCAATTCGATACGCAACACCGAAACACCGAGTGCCCGCATCGGGGAGAAGCGTGACGACTCGTCCGGGATTCTCCTCGGTTCCCCGATGATCCGGGGAGCCTTGGTAAAAGCGACGACACCACCCAAACAAGGTCGCATAGCGCTTTTCCACATATGGGAAATTCGGCTTCCAAATCAACGAGCCATATCCGAAGATCCATGTCGTTAGTGAAAGGTCTGTACTCACTCGCCAGCCAAGTATTCGTCAGTCGACTCCATGTTCCCGATGATTCCGCCGGCGAGCTGATCGATCTGTATGTCCTGCGGGATATCGATGATAAGAGAGACGTAGTTCCAAGAAGCCGTCATTCTATACGCTTCTGAGGAGGATTTCTCATACAGGAGATCTACGCTAAACGAGAGCTCCACGCAATTCCCTCCTTCTCCATCATCACCGGAGCATCCATATTCAGGCACCCAAGATCGCGCGAGCAAGGCGCGACGACCATCTTCGGTGGTCGTCCAACGATAATTTTTGAGAAGGATGTACGGAATCCGTATGCCCAGTCTCTCTTGAATTACGTCGTTGTGGGTAAAGATAAACTCGGGTACGTTGTGCGCATCGGCAGCTAAGAAATCGGTCTTAGAGCCTTCTGTTATATTTCGATCGTACTGTTCATACTTCGTGGGTGAATTCCATTTTTGATCAAATTCCGTAATGATCTGCGCATGACGATCGATACTGTAAGGAGAAACCCGGGAAATTGCCACACCGACCATTTCGGACAGAGGTGTTCGGGTAGGATACTCCAAATCGCCGATGGTTTCTGCATCCAAAGCCTCCAAGATAAATCCATCATCGCGTGCGACTTCCGTTTGTCCCTCCGTCTCTAACCATAGCGCCATGTTTTCCAGCCCATCTTCAACCGACACGGGATCTTCCCAGTTGGTATACAGATATCGAATCAAACCTTCCAAATCTTCCGGTGCTGGATCACGGGACTTTACGCAAGCGAGGGAGAACCATAACAACCATGTCATAAACAACTCTTTCAAGAGGGATTGCCTCTAGGATACTGAAAAAAACAGTACCTGTCTCAAAAAAGATCTGCGTACTTCTGTATAAGAGCCTTTCGACGGATCTTTTGGGTCGGGGTTCGAAAACCGTTTTCAACGCTGGGTGACTCGGGAAGGATCTTGTATTTTTTGATCTGCTCAAAGGGTGCGAGCTTCTTATTGCCTTCTGCGATTTGTCTTTCGACCCGGGTTTGAATCTCGTCCTCTGAAAATGTTACATCCGGATCGATAGCGACCAACGCAGACAAGTAGGGCTTTTGATCACCGATCACAATCAAAGCCTCTATGATTCCACCTTGCATAATCGCCGAAATCCGTGCCGGAGATATGTTCTTACCGCCAGCCGTAATAATGATGTCTTTCTTTCGACCGGTAATATAGAGGTATCCATCCTCGTCCAATCGACCCAAGTCACCGGTTTTGAAGAAGCGATCCGCTGTAAAGGCATCTTGTGTTTCCGCTGGACGATGCAGATAACCGGTAAAGATACCCTCTCCTCGGATTAGAATTTCACCATCGTTTGCGATGCGAATCTCCGTATTGGGGAGCGCCTTGCCTACCGATCCGAAACGAATATCATGACTGGGGTTTAGCGTAGCCGGTGCGCAACTTTCGGAGAGCCCCCATCCTTCTTGAACCAAAATACCCATTGCCGAAAACCAGCGCGCATTTTTAACGTGGAGCGGTGCACCACCACAAAAGATGTGCGTGAGACTTCCGCCGAGAGCATGGTAGATCTTTGAAAAGAAAATGCGATGTGCCAACTGTTTTTGAATGCGAATGCGCGTTCCGTCTCGCGAGCTGTATGCGACCTGTTTCGCCCAGCTGTACAGAGAAGAAGCGATCAGACCCCTCTCTTGAATTTTCTTTTCGGCGGCCGCTTGGATCTTCTCAAGCATGCGCGGAACTGCGATCAAGAGAGTCGGTTTGACTTCGGGTAAAACCGTCGCAAAATCCGACAAGGGACAGACGTACCCCTCGACATCTTCTAAAAAGGCGCGGTAGGTCGCAAATCGCTGTAGAGAATGTGCCATTGGGAGACACACGATAGAACGTTGATTGGGCGGCAAAGGCGCGTACTCTTGGGTAGCATGGAGGTTAGAGACGAAGTTATCGTGAGAGAGCGGCACACCCTTGCTCTCTCCCGTTGTTCCGGAGGTATATACGATACAAGCAATGTCATTGGACTGTACGAGCGATACCTGCTGCGCAAAGAATTCGAGATCGGCTTCCGCCGGGCGCAACGGGAGTAAATCCTCACATTCATCGATAGAGAGGATGTGTACGAGTTCGTACAATTCGTCTAATTCTGACTCCGCTTTTTCATACAGGTCTTGGGATTGCACGATAAGCATCTCCGCTTTACAATCTCCCAACTGTTGTGCGACCTGTGCAGGCGTGAGCGTGCTGTAAATACCAACGCTGATTGCCCCGAGGGATTGTATGGCCAAATCAGCAACCATCCACTCCTTGGAGGTATCCGCCCAAATGGCGACCACCGTTCCTTTCTTTACACCCAAAGAATAAAGCCGCTGTGCGGTTCCCGCGACGATATCGAGCGCTTCTTCTCGCGTATAGGCTTTCCAAATCGTTTCTTCGCGAGCATGGATAAAGTGTTTATACGGCGCCTGTTTGACACAAGATACAAAAAGAGCGGGAATAGTTGGCATAACGATCCGAAAAAGGAAGGGGGAATAGAAATTGAATCTGCCGTATTCGCATCAGATCCACAACTCAAAAATATAATAAGGTTCTTTTTAATGCAAATGTTGTATGACACATCCCAACATCGGTCAGAAAAAGACCGCAGAGAATTGGTTTGATGTGATTTTTGTGTAGAATACATTATACTGTATATCTGTTCATGGATATTCAATGGTTGTTTTGGGAATCGACCCCGGAAGTCGGGTGACGGGATACGCGGTATTAACAAGAAAGGGCGCACGCTTTCAGCTTTTGGAAGGGGGCATCATCAAAACCAACACCAAATCAGAGATGCAATATCGACTAATGGAAATTCATACCGGACTGACTGAAATCATCAAGCAATTCAACCCGACCTCTGCTGGCATTGAATCCGTGTTTCACCACCACTCCTCTGAAAGCACCATACGACTCGGCCAAGCCCGTGGGGTTGCCCTTCTCGCCCTCGCGCAAAACAACATTCCCTCCGCTCCCTACAATCCCATGACAGTAAAGAAAAGTGTAGGTGGGCACGGTAGAGCGAGCAAAAACGACATGATTCGTATTGTCTCTCGACTTCTTGGTCTCTCCAAAGACCTACGCTCCGACGCCGCCGATGCCGCCGCCATCGCTATCACTCATCTTATGCATTCCGAATTTCAACGCAGGTTAAAATGATATCTCTTCTACGCGGCACGGTCGCCGCCATAAACCACGACAATATCACCCTCGACGTAAACGGTGTTGGCTACCTCGTGTACATCACCCAACTCGAACGAGCGGAATTACAAGCAGAACAACCCCTAACGCTGCAAATCTGCACGGTTGTCCGTGAGGATGCGATTACTCTTTTTGGTTTTGGATCCGCCCAGCAAAAAGATGTTTTTGAAATCCTCCGTTCCGTCAATAAGGTCGGCCCCAAACTGGCGATGGGAATCTTGGGCTCCATTTCCGTATCGGAACTCGCTGGCGCAGTAGAAACCAACAACAGTGCCATTCTGACTAAAATTCCCGGTATTGGAAAAAAGACCGCACAACGAATGTGCTTGGAACTTAAAAATAAGCTTTCCGGTGTTGCCGTACAGCTTCCCGTCACCGGAGCGACAACCCAAAAGAAAAAGTCCGATCCGCTCCAGCTCGCCCTGGCGCAGCTCGACTACCGAAAATCCGAGATCGATACCGTTCTCGGCTCCGGACAAGTTCCAGATATGGACTCCGCCAGCATCGAAGAGCGTCTTCGGGCCGCCCTTATATTCCTCGCCAAACAGAATTAATTCAACCCAGAGAAAATCATGACCAGAATTGTCGATCCGCAAGACACGCCACAAGAAGATCCAGCTCTTCGCCCTAAAAACCTCGATGAATATGTAGGCCAAAAAAATGTCGTCGATAACTTGAAGGTTTACATCCGCGCGGCCAAGTCGCGTGGTGAGGCGATGGATCACGTACTCCTCGCGGGTCCTCCAGGACTGGGGAAAACATCCCTCGCGCACATCATCGCAGAAGAACTCGGCGTCGATATCCGACCGACGTCTGGTCCTGTGATCGAACGCGGTGGAGATCTCGCAGCCATCCTCAACTCGCTCCAGCCTCGCGAAGTACTGTTTATCGATGAAATCCATCGACTGAATCGCGCTGTAGAAGAAGTGCTTTATCCCGCCGTTGAAGACTTTCGTATCGATGTCATGCTCGGGCAAGGTCCGGGCGCCCAGTCCGTTAGCCTGCCACTCCCCCCCTTTACACTCATTGGAGCCACCACGCGCGCAGGCTTACTGACGCGTCCCCTTCGGGATCGTTTCCAAATTCAATTCACCATGGACTTTTACAATCCGGAAGAACTCGCAGCCATCGTTAAGCGTAGCGCTGAACGCCTACGCGTGATTTTAACACCGGAGGCAGCGACCGAACTCGCAAAGCGCTCCCGAGGGACACCGCGCGTTGCCAATCGCCTACTCCGACGAGCACGTGACTTTGCACAAGTAGAAGGAAACGGAACGATAGACATCGCCATCGTTCGTCTCGCCCTCCAACGACTCGGCATAGACGAAGAAGGACTCGACGGCATGGACAGACGAATCCTCGATACCATCGCGCACAAATTCGACGGAGGGCCGGTCGGTATCGATAATCTATCCACTGCAATCGGAGAAGA